>NZ_CALEDC010000436.1 GCF_937949835.1 uncultured Campylobacter sp. | reverse complement strand
CGATCTCGCTTAGTTCGTATGTTTGCAGCCCCACGCGGCTTAGCATGCCCGAGGGCTTTTTTACGACTACGCTTTCGATCTCGCCGCTGGAGCTTTTTTCGATCTTTTCGACTACGCCTTGCTCGCCGTTAAAAAACTCGCCGCTTTTATTTGCGGTAAACAGCACCTTTGCGCCTTCTTTTAGCGTCAGACTTTGCGACGTATTTAGCAAGGCGATCCATTTTTGAATTTTCTGCTCGCTCACGCCGCTTTGTAGCGCTTCATAAACGCCCTCAAAGCTGCTCTGCGGCGCATTAAGCTTGGCTAGTCTGGCGTTATTTATCGCATCTACTTCGGCGTTTCGGCCCGAGATTATCGTGGCGTTCGGCTCAGCTCGCGCGGCATCGATGATCAAAGATCGCATCAGCTCCGCCGTCTGCTCGCTCGTGATGCCGAGCCGCAGCTCGCAAAGCAGGCGGTATAGCGCCGCATCTGCAGTGCGCTTAGAGCCTATCATCTCGACGTAAAAAAACTCGCACTGCCTCCACGCATACGAGCCGAAGGCGTAATCTGAGTCGCTAAATAGGCTTGCGCGCGGCGCGCTCTCGCCCTCTTTGCGCACCGGCGGAAGCTGATAAAAATCGCCCGTAACGAGCAGCCGTCCGTTAAATTTAGAATTTGAAATTCTAAGATAGATCATCTCGAAAAGCTCGGCGCCGATCATCGAAATTTCATCGATCACGATGAGATCCGCGAGGGCTAAAATTTTTCGCAGCTCGCTTAGCTTGCCGCTTTGTTTGCGATCGAAGCCCTTTAGCTCCTCGTGGTTTTTGCAAATGCCGAAGCGGAAGAAGCTATGCACGGTCACGCCGCCGATCTCTACGGCGCTGATGCCGGTGCTGCCGAGCACGATGACGAGCTTGCCGCGAGCGCGGAAATCCTCGATGAGCTCTTTTATTACGTAGCTTTTGCCCACGCCTGCGCCGCCCGTGATGAAAATATTGCGATCTTTTAGCTTTTGGATTATGAAATTTATCAAGTTTTTTCCTATTTTTTGGCAAAATTATAGCCAAAATTTTTTAAAAGGCATTTTGTTTGAAACGATTAGTATCTCTCATCTTCGCGGCTTTAATCCTTGCAGGTTGCGGCGAAACCGTCGGCCCGCGCAAGTTTATCCCTGAAAACCCCGCGGTTTTAGATCTTGATTACGCTCAAAACAGCGAGCGACTGCCGGCTCCTGCGTCGGTGCAAAACATAAGCGGAAAAGCGTTTAAGAGCCGCTATTTTAAAATTTGGTTTGACGATGCGCCGATTAAAGCGGAAATCGATACGTTTTGGGGGCTTAATTACGCAAAGGGGCGCCATTTTGACGCCGCAGGCAGGATATACGACGACGCGATCTATCAGAGCATTCGTATAAACGCCAATGAAGAGGCGTTCGGGCTAATCTCCGCGCCCACTATAACGGTAAAAAACGCGCTGCTGCGAAATATCCCAAGCGACTTGCCGATTTTCGGCGATCCGAGCGAGCCGGGGGAGGGCGAGCCGTTTGATTACGCCGCAAATTCCGCCGTGAGCGTGGGCTATCCGCTGCTGCTGTCGCATTACAGCAGAGACGGCGCGTGGGCGTTTGTGCGCAACGACGGCGTGTGGGGCTGGATAAAAAGCGACGCGATAAAGCGCATCAGTCCTCAGCAGGCGGATATCTACGCAAATTCTAAATTTATAACGATCCTGCGCGAGGGCGCCGCCGTCTATGACGTAAACGGCGCGGAGCTTTTTAGGGCGCGCACCGGTACGATCCTGCCGTATGATTTTAGCGGCGAGCGCGATCTTGGCGGCACGCTCGGCGTGCGGAACGTATTTAGCGGCGAAATTTTAACCCAGTTTGGCAGCAAGAGATATTTCGTTAGCGCGGATGATGCGAGGCTCTGGCCTGCGCCGCTTGATGAGCAAAACTCAAAGATCGTAGCCGCTAGCCTGCTCGGGCAGAAATACGGCTGGGGCGGGTATAAATTTCTTCGCGATTGCTCGCTTATGACGAAGGACTTTTTGGCAAATTTCGGGCTGTGGCTGCCGCGAAATTCTAAGGCGCAATCGGCTCGCGGCGAGCGTTTTTCGCTGGCGGGGATGAGCGCGGATGAAAAGCTTGAGCTCATCGGCAAAAACGGCGTAGCGTATAAAACCCTGCTGTATATGCCCGGCCACGTGATGCTCTATGTAGGGCAGGTGGATGGCAAGCCTGCGGTGCTGCACGATATCTGGGGGCTTCGCACGATGGATGGCGGACGCGCAGTCATCGGACGCACGGCGATTACGTCGCTTACTATCGGCTCGGATCGCGCGGACATCGCCGAGGATCGCCTGCTAATCTCGCGTATCAGCGCGATGAGCGTGCTCTCGGGCGAGGAGGACTTTATTTCGGACGATCGGTTCGCTCCTGAGGATCCGGACGCCTTATCTGCGTATGCGAGCGGAAATTAGCGGCACATACAGGTTAAGCGTGAATTGAGCTTTGCTTAGCAGCTGCCGTCGTAATTGATTTCGCTGTTTATGGAGTCGCGCGCTTGATGGACACCGCAATGCCTGTAAGCGTAAATTTAAAATGACGTTTTTAAATACCGACTATTTTAAATTTAGTCTAGATAGCGAATGAATTTGAAATTTCGGGCTTAAATTTAGTCTAAATTTAAGCCTATATCTCGCAGTCCTTAAAATTTCGGGCAAAATTTTAAAATTAGCCCGCAAGTCTAGTTAAAATTTTAAAAATACCGTCTAAATTTACGCTTCTGCTTTAAAGCTCAATCGCGCGCCGTTCTCTTAAAAGAACA
>NZ_CALEDC010000435.1 GCF_937949835.1 uncultured Campylobacter sp. | reverse complement strand
ACGCCGTCGCGCATATTTCGTACTTTACGTCACTGTGAATGATTTAAGCCCAGCATGCCGCCGAATATCTCATCCTTGGGCTACTGCCGCAAATTTTACTTTGCCGCCGCCGCTCGCGCAATACGTTTTTGAAATGGGATTTTATGCAAATTCTGTTTAAAATTGATTTAACTTTTTAAATTTAAAAGCAGCGGAGTAGCTTAAAATTTATAACTATCCAAGTGCCATTACTATAAGCATTAAAAACGCTTATTTTTGATTTTTAAATTTGAGCTGTTTTTAGTAAATTTTGCTTACAAATTTTGTATAATTTTTAAAATTTTATCTCGAAAAGAGGAGCGAGTATGAGATTTATCGTTATATTGTTTTTGGTGGTCGGAGGCTGTTTTGGAGGCAATATAACCGATTTTCAAAGCTTGGAAAAATTTATCAAAGACGGGCAAGCGAAAGGATATTTTCCTAAAAAGATTTTAGTGACGCAAGGATTTGATACCACCGTATTAGAAGACGTGAGTTTAAATTTTAGCAAAATCATATATTGGGACATAAATTCTCTCTGCAACCAAAACGCGGACGAAATCATTATAGCCGAAAGCGATACGAGGCACTCTATAGTTTGCCCCGGAAATAACAACGTCTATATTTTGACTGGCGGCAGAAGTGATGTGGAAGACCCGTGGGGAAACGATATTTTCGTAATGGGCGAGAACGATGATAAAATTTCAAAAAGCTGGGGTACAAATATATTTATATTCGGCAAAAGATGGGGGCATGATAAGATAGAAATCGGCGATTCTAGGATAAATCCGGCGTCAAACCCTGAATACAAAAACGAATTTCCTTACGAGTTTAGCCACTTTTTCATCTTTGATAGCGGGGTTAAAAAGGATGATTTAGTTTTTAACTTTAACAAGATAATAAATTTAAAAACAAACGACTCTATAGAACTTACGGATTTAAATGGTATAAATTTGATTTTTAAAGACGAGCCGGGTAAATACTACGGTACAAATTCATTAAAGGAGATTTACGACGAAAGCTTTCCTGTCGCACCCAAAACCGAAGAGAATTTGAGTGTAGATGAGATACAAACGCTGCTTCACAAAACGGCATATTCAGACAACGCCGAAGATACTAAAAAATACTGCGAAATGGGCGGCGATCCGAATTTTAAAGGTCATGAAAATACCACTCCCATCGAAATGGCGGTAATGTTAGGTAGCGAAAATTCGCTTCGCGCGATGCTAGAGTGCGCAAAAAGACTGACCGATAGCGCAATGATGATGAGCGTATTCGGAAGCCAACACGACGATGAGAAGAGTTTTAGGCTCGTAAAGCTTTTAGAAAAATACGGCGGAAATTTTAAAGCAAAAGATAGTGACGGATGCTCCATGGTAAATTATGCGGCAAGTTCTCATAGTCTAGAAATCGTAAAATATCTAGTAGAAAGAGGCGCCGATCCAAAAGCTAGATGTTCTCATAACCAAAGCGTAACTCCATCGGATTGGGCAAGGAAAAATGAGGATAAAAGAGTATATGAGTATCTAAAAAGCCTAGAAGCCAAATAACAAGGCATGCTAAATGGCTTCTTATCACCTGCTTTAAATCAGCGCGATAAAATTATTGGCGTTTTTGATGCTGATAGCAAAGCACAGCAAGCTTTTATGATATCGATTTGGCTTATGGCTGCAGCGACGGAACTTATTTATGTGCCATCTAGAATGGGCGTCATATCGGACTCTCTAGGGCACCAAGATTTGCGGCTATGCCAAAAAGCTTTAAGTTTTCGGCGAAAATTTTATTTTGCATTATTTTTGCCACAAATATATAATTTAATCCAAAATTTATATACACTTCGCTATTATCTCATTTTTAATTTCGCGGCCCACTCGTCTAGTGGTTAGGACGCTGGCCTCTCACGCCGGTAACAGGAGTTCAAATCTCCTGTGGGTCACCATTGCTCCTTTTTACATCTATTTATTTCAATGTATAACCATTTACAAACTACCGATACTAAGGCATTTTAAAGCTATTTTCAATTTATATTAATTTATATCGGTTTATAATTATTTTCGTAAAAAATGTATAACTTTCTGTATAACAAGGGTATAAAATGGCTAAAATTTTAACCGCGACGCAGGTTAAGAAATTAAAATTTGAGGGCAGCGGCAAGCTCAAGGCATATTCTATCGATAGCACGTGCGCGCTGTATCTCGTGTGTTTCGCAAACGGCAGCAGATACTACAAGCTACGCACAAAAAGAGGCTACACGACGCTAGGAAGCTTTGAGGATATAAGCCTTGCCGAAGCTAGAGAAAAAGCAATGAACTTACGTAAATCAGGCGTGAGCGAGGAGCTGCAAAAGCAGAAGCTAAAAGATGTTTTCTACGCTTGGCTGGATATTAAAATCCCGCCCGAGGATAGCGAGAAAACAAGGCAATCTCGTCGTAAGATGGTAAATCGCGTAAATAAACATCTGCTGCAACCTCTAGGCAATATGCCGATAGATGAGATCGGCACGAAAGAGGTGATCGCGGCGAGCAAAGGCGTGAATTTTGCAAGTGCTAAAAAAATAATACCGATCCTGCGCGACGTGCTTAAATTTGCCCGCGCCCAAAACGCGGCGGGCGATATATCGTTTATTTACGAAATCATAGATGATATGAGCGAAATTTACCCTAAGAAAAAAGTAGAGCATAGAAAGGCGGTGACGGATCCAAATCGCTTAAAAGAGATTATAGAGGCGGTCAGAGACGCCCTTATAGAGCCGACGATTAAAAATTTATTCTTTTTCAATCTGATTATGGCGCAGCGTCCGCATCAAATCAGAGAGCTTAGCTGGGATAGGGTAGACGGGGATTTCGTGTATTTTAGAGAGGCGGATAATAAAACGGGAGTAAATGCGCGCTTGCCGCTTCCGAAGCAGGCAAAGCAAATTTTGAAGCGCCAAAAAGAGATTAGCGCAGATGGGATAGTTTTCAAATCGAGCACCTATTCTAGGCTTAGCGGATGGGCTATCTCGGAGGGCACGTTATTAAAAACGCTAAAGCGCTTGGGTATAGCCGATCTGCACGCGCACGGCTTTCGCTCGATGTTTGCGACCTTTGCTATTAGAGCAACCGACGGCGAGCGAGCTATGTTCGAAAAGCGTATCATTGATGAAGTGCTGCTGCATGCGCCCGGTAACGAGGTGGATAAAGCTTATTTCAGGGACTTCAACTCGCGGGAGCATTTGCGGGTATTGCAGTGGTGGGCGGATTATTTAGAGAGGCTAACACCCCTCTTTTAATTTCTTAATGTCCTCGTTGAGCCAATCTAAGGGATAGCGGGCCTCGCCGTTGAATATGATAAACCGCGGCATAAATTCCCATTTGCCCTTGTTTTTAGGCATTCGCATTTTGGCAAGTATATTGCTGTTTTCGGAATAGCCCAACATAACCGAAGCCTCTTTTTGCGTCAGCAGCCTTTGATTTTCGGCGGCAACCCCCGCTACGATACCGCTGTTTTCAAAACGTCCGAGCGCGGCCGATACTTCTTTTGGTCTTTGGTTTTCAGTAGTCATCGTCAATCCTTTTTAAAATTTCCTTTAGTTGCTTTACATTCAGCTTAAACAGCCTTTTATGGATTTTCTCCACGAGCGCGCCTTTTTCGTTGTGCTTCTGCGCGAAATCGTCTATTTTGGCTAGCATCTCGCGCTCTTTTTCTCGATCGGGGCTACTCATTTTTCATCCTTTCTCTTTAAATTTTACAGAAGCAATCTTTTAGGGGCTCATCATCAAATGACAAAGAGCCTTGCCTGTCTATGCGGATAAATTCCGCTTCCATATCCGCGCAGGTTAAATTACCTGCAAACCACGACGTATTAAGCACAGCCTTGCCACTATCTCGCATGG
>NZ_CALEDC010000434.1 GCF_937949835.1 uncultured Campylobacter sp. | reverse complement strand
AGCTAAGCTTGATATCCGCCGCTCGCTTCGGGCTGATCTCGCTGATGCTTGCTTTCATATCGCTGATGCGCAGTTTAAAGGGCGTTGCTAGACTCTCATCGGTGAAATTTAAACTTCCGCCGCTAAGCGAGATATTTTTTACGCTCCACGCAAAGCTCGCCCCGTTTTTTGCGGATCTGCCAGGTGCCGCTTCGGCGGGCTTTGCGGCTTGTTTTGCCTGCGCGGCGGGCTTTATCAGCGGAGTTAAATTTAAACGCCTGTCTTTATTTAGCGAGATATTTGCCGCAGGTGAGCCAAGAGTGATCTTATTTAGCGTGAGGGAGTTTGGGCTCAGCGCGATTTGCGCGACATTTAGCGATGCAAGGGAGAAAATTTTATCCCTACCCGAGCTTAACGCCAAGCCCTTGCCCGATAGCTTCGCTTCGAGAGAGAAGGCGTTTGAAAGCTTCAGCCGCCCTTGCGTAGCAAGCTCGCCGGCGATGGAGCCCGTGATAAATTCCGCCGCGTATTTGTTAAAGACGCCCAAGTTCGGCGCATTTAGGCTGAAGTTCACGCCTACGTTAAGCGGCGCGATGCTAGCCTTGCCGTTCACGCTAGCCGTGATTTCGCCCGTGATAAGGCTTGCTTTGATACCGAAAGGCTCGGCGAAATTCGAGCTTAGCCCGCTTAGCGTGGCGCTGAAATCTTTGATCTCGTGCACGTTGTTTTTAACGATAAAGCTCTCGTCGATCTTAGCCTTTGCGCCCGTTACGGAGGCCTCGCCGATCTTAAATTTTAAAGCGGGGCTTTTGGCGGGCTTTTTAGAATCTAAATTTGCGCCGCTTGCTGTAGAGTTTGCATCCGCTTGGCTTACGGCGCTAGAGCTCGCCGTTTTTTTGGGGCTTGCGGGATTTTTAGAGATCGCGCTTAAGATCGCGAGATCGTTTATGCTTTTGGCACCGCTAACGCCCACTTCCGAGTTGAAAAACGGCTCGTTTAGTAAAATTTTATCCACGCCCAGATCGAGATCCGCGACGTTAAATTTAACCCCTTGCACGCCGAAGCTTTCAAATCCGCTAAAAATTCCGTTTTTATTTGCGATTTTGGAGTTTGAAATTTTAGCAAACTTCAGGCTTACGCCGTTTTGAGCGCCCTCTTTGTCGTAGCTAAACGCGCCCAGCTCGGTTGCGGCAAGTGAAATTTTATCGCTGCGCGCTAGCGTAATCTGCGTATCTGCGATATTAAAGGCGCCAAAGCCCGTATGAAGGGCCGTATCGTTACCTTCGGCGTTAAATTTTAAAAAATTTCCCGTGATTTTAGTGTCGTTTGAGACGACCGAAATTTGCGGGTTTGCAAAGCTTGAGCGGTTTAGATCTACGCTTTTTACGGCGGAGTTTAGCCGCAAGTTCGAGCCCGTTTTATTAAAATCCAGCGCAAAATCCGCAATTCGCGCCCCCTCAAAGCCCGTGGAAATTTTAGTTTCGTTCATATTGTATTTTGCGTCCGAAAGCAGCACTTGCGGGATTACCACTTTGCCTGAAATTTCATTCGAAACGTCCGTATTTAGGCTGAAACTCGGGATTTTTAGCAAGCCAAGCGAAATTAAGCTTTGATCTTGCAAAATTTCTAGGCTTTGCAGCTCGAGCTTTGAGTTTTCAAGCGCAAATTTTATATTTTCATCAAGGCTCAATCGGTAATTCAGCTCAGCCGAAAGAAAGCCGTTCTTAAGCCGCACGCCGCTAGGATCGAGGTATGATAGCCAAAACGGATCGATTTTCAGCCGTTTAAGATCTATTTTGCCGTGCAAGCGCAGAGGCGCCAGATCGATGGCTCCATCGAAGCTCAGCGAGTCGTATGTACGCGAAACGGCGCTTAGATCATGCTCGCCGATCGTTTCGTCCTTTAAGTTTAGCCCGTTGATCTCATAATTTAGCTCGGTCGAGATGAGTGAAAACGGCCTTTTTAGGGAGTTATCGACGTAGCCCAGAGAGCCGCGCTCGATCTTAAAATTATTCAGCGTGACGTTGAAGCTGGAGTTTTCATCCTTGCTTTCGCTCTTTTGCTCCGAAAGTAGCGGCTCAAAATTGAAAGTACCGTTTTGCTCGCGCTCGACGTGAAATTTAGGCGATTTTAGGTGCAAAATTTCTACCGCGAGAGTCTTTTTAAAAAGCTTTGAAAAACCGATTTTTAAATTTATCTCATCGGCGCTAAACAGCGGCTTAAAGGTGCTAAGCTCCGGCTTTGTGACGTTTAGCTCGTAGGTAAAGGGGTTAAATTTAGCGTCCTGCACGCTAAAGTTTGCTCTGCCCTCTAAAATTTTAGGCAGCGCCTTTTCGATAAAAAGTGGCACGCCGAAAAAGCCCGCAAGCACGTAAAACAGCGCAAATCCACTTACGCCGAAAGCAAACTTACGCCAGTGTTTTATAAAAAAATTTTTCATTTTTCCGCTCATTAATTTTGATAGCGTAAAATTATATCCAAAAATTTCGTGCAAAGGGTTAAAATTTGCTGGTTCACATCTGCTGCTCGGTCGATTGCGATTATTTTTTGCGCCGCTTGAAAGAGCTCGCGCAAGAGCCGCTAATAGGCTATTTCTACGATCCAAACATCCACCCCTATGGCGAATACGTTCTTAGAATGCACGACGCAAAGCGGGTTTGCGAGAATTTAGGGATTAAATTTATCCCGGGCGAGTATGATTTTCAGGGCTGGCTGCAGGGTGCGCGCGGGCTTGAAAACGAGCCAGAAAAGGGCGCGCGCTGCGAGTTTTGCTTTGATTTTCGCATGCAAAAAACGGCCGAGCTCGCGCTAAGCCTAGGCGAGCGCAAAATCACTACGACGCTTCTAATGAGCCCCAAAAAATCGCACTCTCAGCTTTGCGCCTCGTTGCAACGTATCTGCGAGCGCTGCGGACTGGAGTTTATCGCGCCCGATTTTCGCAAAAATGGCGGCACGAACGAGCAGTTTGCGCTTGCGAAAAAAGACGCGCTCTATCATCAAAACTACTGCGGCTGCATCTATGCGCTCGCGGCACAGCGGAATGAGCAGCGAAAGGCTGAGCGGAATTCGGACGGAAGCTTGACGGCGGATTTGAGGCGAAATTTAGCCTGCGATGCCGAAATTTACGAGCTAATGTCGCCGATCGATAGGCAAATCTTGCCCGCTTCGGTAGAGGAGAAGTTGAAATTTTACAAAAAGCTTTGTTCGCTCGAAAGAAAAGGGGTTAAATTTAGCGTGCTGCGCGATCGGTTTTTAAACTACCGCCTGCTGCGCGCATGGATTAAATTTGACGGCGAGGTCGTGCCTTCGTTTGTGCTATTTGGCTCGCATTTTACTCGTGAAAACGTAAAGCTTAGCGTGGAGCGAGAGTGCGAAATTTTTTGCAGCGACAAGGGCGAGATTAAAATTTTAAGTCTGGCGAAATTTAACGAAATTTCAAGATCAAATTTCAAAAGCGTATCCGAAATGCTAAAAAACCCGCCGAGTCTTGCGCGCCAAAATAAAACTCGCGCCGCCCTGTGCGCTGCGGGCTCGCTCTCGCCGATCATCGTCACGGACGAGATAAGAGCCGCCAAAGTTCAAATTTACGGGCTCTCGCGCATATTTTTAGACGTTAGGGAAATTTTAGTAAGAATTTGATAAGATTCTAAAATTTCTAAAAAAGGCAGATCAATGATAGATATAAACGAAATTCTCTCCATCCTACCTCATCGTTTTCCGTTTTTGCTGATAGATCGCGTCGAAGAGCTCAGCATAGGCGAAAGCATCAAGGCCTATAAAAACGTAACCTACAACGAGCAGATCTTTCAGGGCCACTTCCCAGGCCATCCGATCTATCCGGGCGTAATGATCATCGAGGGCTTAGCGCAGGCGGGCGGCGTGTTGGCGTTTAAGAGCATGGAGAAAGACGGCGCCAATTTAAGCGATAAGGTCGTGTATTTTATGAGTATCGACAACGCTAAATTTAGAAACCCGGTCCGCCCCGGCGACAAGCTTGAGTATCGAATCAGCGTAATCAAACATCGCGGACGCATCTGGGTGCTAAAGGGCGAAGCCTACATCAACGACGGCGCCACACTGGCCGCGCAGGCTGAACTTCAAGCGATGATAATGGATAAATGATGGCTAAAGTTCACCACACGGCGATCATCGAGGACGGCGCGCAGATTGGAGCCGAGGTTGTGATCGAGCCGTATGCTTTCATAAGCGCGCAGGCTAAAATCGCAGACGGCTGCACGATCAAGCAGGGCGCGCGCATCATCGGCGATACGCAAATCGGCGAGGGCTCTAAAATTTTTTCATACGCGATCGTGGGCGAAATTCCGCAGGATATGAGCTTTGAAGAGGGTGAGCGAACGGGGCTAATCATCGGCAAAAACGCTACGATTCACGAGTTTTGCACGATCAGCTCGGGCTCGCATAAGGGCGACGGATTTACGCGCATCGGCGATAATCTCTTTATGATGGCGTATTGCCATATCGCGCACGATTGCGTGCTGGGCAGCAACATAATCCTAGCCAACAACGCTACGCTCGCAGGCCACGTCGTAATGGGCGATTATGCCGTTATCGGCGGGCTTACCCCCGTGCATCAGTTCGTCCAAATCGGCGAGAGCTGCATGATCGCAGGGGCTAGCGCGCTTAGTCAGGATGTGGTGCCGTTTTGTCTAGCCGAGGGCAACCGCGCCTATATTCGCGGGCTAAATTTAACGGGCATCCGCCGCCGCTTCGATAAAGAGACGGTCGAGACGATAAATCGGGCGTATAAATTTTTATTCAACCAAGGCAGGGGTTTAAAGGAGCAGGCGCAAATTTTATTAAACGAAACGAGCGATCAAAACGTGCGCAAGATGTGCGAGTTTATAATCAACACAAAACGCGGAATTCCGCTAGATAAAGGTAAAATTTAATGGCAAATAAGTGCAGTTTTTGCGGTGAGACGGGCGCGGACGGGCGTCGTATCTATCCTAACGACGACGGTACGGCGGCTATCTGCAGCTATTGTATCGATATGGCATACGCCGCTATCCATGGCAGCGAAGGCCAAAACGAGGCGATACAAAATCAAAATAAAGAGATCGATTTCGAGGCTATCAAGCCAAAGGCGCTGATGGAGGTTCTCAACCGCTACGTCATCGGTCAGGAGCGCGCTAAGAAAATTTTTAGCGTCGGCGTTTACAACCACTATAAAAGAATTTTCAGGCAGACCGACGCGAAGGGCGACGATACCGAAATTTCAAAATCAAATATCTTGCTTATCGGGCCTACCGGCAGCGGCAAGACGCTTATGGCGCAGACCTTGGCGCGATTTTTGGACGTGCCGATCGCCATTAGCGACGCTACGAGCCTAACGGAAGCGGGCTACGTCGGCGAGGACGTAGAAAATATCCTCACCCGCCTTTTGCAGGCCGCGGACGGCGACGTAGAGAAGGCGCAGCGCGGTATCGTATTCGTAGATGAGATCGATAAGATCGCGCGAATGAGCGAAAACCGTAGCATCACGCGCGACGTAAGCGGCGAAGGGGTACAGCAAGCGCTACTTAAAATCATCGAAGGAAGCGTCGTAAATATCCCTCCAAAGGGCGGTCGCAAGCATCCAAATCAGGACTTCATCCAGATCGATACTACTAATATCCTATTCGTCTGCGGCGGCGCGTTCGATGGGCTAAACGAGATCATCAACCGCCGCATCGGGCAGAACGTGCTCGGATTTAACCAAACAAAGCGCAGCAAGAAAGAGAGCTTAAATTTGCTAAACATGGTCGAGGCCGACGATCTGGTGCATTACGGCATAATCCCCGAGCTCATCGGGCGTTTGCACATAGTGGCTACGCTAAACGAGATTGACGAAAAGGCGATGGTTAGAATTTTAACCGAGCCGAAAAACGCGCTGGTCAAACAATACCAAGCCCTGTTC
>NZ_CALEDC010000433.1 GCF_937949835.1 uncultured Campylobacter sp. | reverse complement strand
ATTCTACAGGCTAGGAGGGAAAAATGGACGATAGGACGGCATATCTGCAGGAGCTTAAAACTGCGGCGATGGACGGCTACGAACACTACAAGCAAGGTTTCAAGGATTTGGAGGAGGCGTATTTGCTGATCTTGCGCCCCGAGCTCGCAGAAAGCCTGCAAAAGCGCAACAAAAGCAAAAACTATATTCCGAAGCTCAATTCAAAGGCAAAAAGAATTTACGACGGGCTAACCGAAACCTACTTCAACAATGATAAATTCGCAAAGCTCGAACCCTATATCAACTCCTCGGACGACGTGATTGATAAATGGCAGGCCGCGATTGATCATTACGCGGAGAGCATAAATCTATACAAAACCTTTGCGCCGATATTCTTGCGCGCGCCGTTTTCGGCAAGCTGCGCGGTAAAGGTGTATTGGAGCAAAGACCGCGCAATGATAGACGAAGTGAGCCTGCAAGATCTATATTTCGACCCGGGCGCGCGCGGGCTAAACGATATATCCTATCTGGTGCATAGGATATATCTTAGCAGCGAGGATATTTTGAGCTACGGCAAAAGGGGCGTTTTCAGGATAGAGAACAAAGAGGCTTTCGCGGACAAAAAGCCGTATGAGAGATTTGAAATTTATGAAATTTACGAGTTGCGCGGAGGCAAATGGTATGTTTCTAGCCTTTATGAAAACGAGCTTTTGCGCGATCTAATAGAGCTGCGAGACGGACAGCCTTTCATAGTGGGCTATATGCTGCCGCAGATCAGATGCACGGACGAGGAGATTTACGTCAGCGCCTATGGCGAGCCTGCGCTGATGTCGATGCTTCCGCTACAAAACGAGCTCAACGTGAATAGAACCTCGATCACCGACGCCAGCAGGTCGCGCCGAAAATCATACTAGATAAAGCTTCGATGGTGGAGCGAGGAGAGCTTGAGAGCGTAGGCACGCCGATATACACAAATCAGCCGAGCGCCGTGCAGGTTTTGCCCGCGGGCGACATAGGCGGGGCGATGGCTGCGCTTCAGGTCATCGAAAACGAAATGAGCGAAGTTAGCGGCGTTTCTCCTCAACAAAACGGCGCGACGACCGTGCGAAAAGAGACCGCCACGATGGCAAGCATAATGGCGAACGAGGGCAGCGTAAGGCTTCAAGGCTATATCCGCACATTCAACGAAACCTTTTTCGAGCCGATATTTGAACGGCTTGCGTTTTTGGTGTGGAAATATGCCGATCCGATCTTTTTTGCGGGCTTCGGGCGCGGCGAGGTGCCGAGTTTTAAGGTTAATCTAAACACGGGCATCGGAGCGCTAAATAAGGAGGTGCAAAAGCAATCCTTGATGGATGCGGCGAAAATGATCGGCGCACAGTTTGGGATGTGCTTGCAGATAGGCGATCAGGCGGGAGCGGCTGCGATGAAAGAGGCGAGCAAAAAGCTTCTTTTGGAGCTTCTGCCGCTATACGGTATCAAAAACGCAAGCGAGTTTATCGGCGAGCAGAACGGACTAGAGCAGATGATTTTGCCGCCGCAGATACCGCCCGATATAAATCCAATGCAAGGAGGAAGCAATGCTTTCTAACACGCAAAAAAAGGTTTTTGACGCCACTATTTCAAATTTGACGTCAAATAAAGAGCTTGAGTCGATTTTGGGGAGTGACGCCGTGAGGAAATTTCTCGTTTTGCTAAGTATCAAATACGAGGAATTCTTAATCTCGGCGCAAGATGAGAATGCAAGCGACGAAAGCCGCCTGCGGGCAATGGATAAGGTGAAGCTGATAGAAAGCTTTTTTGAATTTTTTGAAAACTATACAGGAGAGTAGAGATGACGGAGCAAGACGCAATCAACGCATTGGTAGGCGAATTGGAAGCGAGCGAGGGGCAAACGGAGCCGCAGGAAGCGCAAGGCGCGGAGCCTGCGGAGGGGCAAAAAACAGAGCAGCCGCAGCTTACGCAAGAAAATCTGCAAAATATGATAGCAAGCGCTATGCAAGGCATAGAGGAACAAAAAGCGGCGCAAGAGGCGGAAAAAGCCAAAGCGGCGGAGCAGGCAAAGGCGGGGCAACTTCCGCCCGAGCAGCAAGCGCTGCTAGATAGTATGGGCTTGCAAGGAATGCCGCAGATGCAAGAGCAGATCAGGCAGCTTCAAGAAGCGCAAGCCCAGGCGCAAGAAGCGGCGCGCAAACGAGCGGTTTTTGATAAAAATTTAGACCAATTCAGTAAGGACTATCCGACCATCAAGCCCGAGGAGATGGGAAAATGGGCGGAGCAAAACGGCTTTTTGCCACTTCTTGGCGAAAACTACGACGGATGGAAAGCGGTAGCAAACGCGATGATAAAGATCGCAACACCTACACAAAAGCCTGACGAGATCATCGATACGAACAAATCGGGCGGAGAGCTCGGAGCGTTTGATAGGATGAAAAAAGGCGAGGACGTAAGCGACGTAGAGATCGGCGCGGAGCTTTTAAAACAGGCGGGATTTTAAGGAGGACGAGATGAACCCATTTTTTTCAGGTATAGCAGGCGGGCTAGCAGGAGCGGCGAATACGGCGGCAAACAGCGGCGGATGGAATTTCTTAGATATGCTAAAGGGCGCGGGCAATCGGGCGATGGGCTTGTTTTCAGGCTCGGGCGGCGGAACGCCTACGTGGTTGCAGGCCGCGGGTTTGGCTGGCGGTCTATATTCGGGCTTGCAGCAGCAAAAAGCGGCGAATAAAGCCTTGCAAATGCAGCAAGATGCATATAATTTTAACAAAATGCTTTCGCAGCGCGAGATCGACAGACAAAACCGTGCCGAGCAAAATTTATATGACGGATGGAATGCGTCCACTTTCGCGAGGTAGAAAATGGCTTTTTTTAACCCTCATAAGGTAGATTTCAACTACGATACGCGGATGATAGATGCAGTCGGAGCGGTCGGAAAATCGCTCTATGAAATTTACAAGGATAACGTGGTGAAAAATCAAAATCAGGCGCAACTTGACGAGACGAACCGCGCAAATTTAATGAAAGAATACCTATACGGGCAGAAAAATCAAGAAGCCGCGCGGCACAATCAAGCGGCGGAAGCCGAAACTGCAAAGAAAAACGCTTTTGATCAGGATTTAGGCCTAAAAAACTTTTACAGCACCGACGCGCTGCGTAG
>NZ_CALEDC010000432.1 GCF_937949835.1 uncultured Campylobacter sp. | reverse complement strand
GCTAGAGCTTTAAAATTTTACCCTTTTTGCGCCCCTATTTTGCTCTATAAAATTTTAAAATTTTATCTTTGGAGCAAGCCGCATAAATTTATCCGCAAAGATTGAAATTTTGCCATGCGGATTGCGGTTTTGGCTGCAGTGCTTTTTAATAAAGCTCGCCTCTTTAATGCGACGAGGCACGTCTGCCAGAGCTTTAACTTTTGGATTAAAATTTTATCTTAAAATTTCAGCGCTTCGTTGCGAGCCCGCCTCTAAATTTAAACATTCGCGCCGTTTTAAAACCGCTGCGATAAAATTTTATCGCACGCTGGGCTTTTCGGCACTACCTGCACTTGATCTTTGGCATCTGCGATAAAATTTTGGCTTTATTTTCCTTTATAAATTTTCGCATCTTTTTAAAATCCCTATCCGAATCGAAGTTTTTCGCGTATTGTACAAGTATAAGTCTACAACTTTGCATATCTGCAACCATTAGATCGACTTCATATTTATTGAAATTAGGATCTCCGGGGGCAGGCGGATTAAGGATCTCTATTACGGCTTGCGTAGGGCTAGTTTTTATGATATCAAGGGAGCGCCACTCATCTTTTTTTCTCACTTCATTGGACTTCGCTATCGTTTCATATATCCCGTATATATACCCATCGATACTTTTTACATCGCCGTAGTACGATATAGACACGAGCTTGCTCCATTTATATTCCTCCTCATCGCTTAAATAATAATATGCCGCCACGAGATTTTTATATTTTTGAGTAAAAGTTTCTCCATCTATCGTAATGCTTTGCGGTAGCTCGATTGTGCTATACGCTTTCTTTACTTCGGGGGTTTCCGATCTATACGCCTTACCTTGAAACGCCGCACACCCACCAAATATAGCCGTTAGTAAAAATGCGATTAGAATTTTTAATCTCATACATGATCCTTAAAATTTTTCAGATATTTTGCCATAAAAACCAAGCTTTAATCAATAAAAGGCTACAATAACGCCAAATTTAATTCCAAGGGAAAGTCATTGTTTGAATCCATGCGCGCGGCACGCTCGCTAAGTGCCCTATTCTTGGGGATTTTCTTTATGTTTATCGGCGACGCGCTAGTCATCGCAAGCGCGGGCATCATGCTAAAAGAATCCGGCCACAGCGAGCTTGAGATCGGACTAATTTCGGCGTTTTTCTTTTTAGGTGCGATCTTTAGCGGCTTTTTCGTGCCTTCGATAATCGGCGCACTCTCGTACGTACGGGCATACGCAGTCTTTACGGCGCTTTTCGGAATTGCTGCAATGCTGCATGATCTGGGCTCAAACCTCGTGTATTGGGCGATTTTGCGCTTTATTTTGGGCTTTTGCTACTACGCGCTTTTGATGATAATCGAAAGCTGGATCAATTCAAAGATCACAAACTCCATCCGCTCCCGCGTGCTCGCGATCTACGAAGCGGTTTTTTACGGCGCGTTTGCGATAGGAGTTATAATTTTGGCGCTAAATTTCGGAACGATGAAAGTTTTCGTGCTAAGCGCATTTTTTATCATCTTAGCGCTGCTGCCGGTAAATTTAATCCGCTTCAATCCTCCTAGGGTTCCCGCTCGCATGCGAGTTTCTATGCCGCAAATTTCAATCGTGCCGCCGCTTGCGTTTGCGACGGTGGTTTGCGCGGGCATTTTGATTAACGGCTTTTTTTCGATGGCGAGCGTTTTCGTGCTAAGTGCGGGGCTTGGAGTGGGCTCGGTGGGCGCATTTATGGGATCGGCGATGGCAGGAGGTTTCTTAGCACAGCTCGTCTGCGGTACTATTTCAGATAAGTTTGGTCGCAAACGCGCCATAATGATAGTTTGCGTCGTGGGTCTTACTTCCTGCGCGGCGCTATTTTTTGCTAAAAGCTTCATCCTGACGTGCGCGCTTGCGTTGATGTTAGGATTCGGCGCCTTTCCTTTGTATTCGCTTGCCATCGCGCGCGCAAACGACTCCATCACCGGCGAGGGCGCATCTCGCGTGCAAATTTCGGCGGCGATGCTCTTTATCTATTCGAGCGCGTCTCTCTGCTCTCCTTTAATAATCGGCGCGATGATGAAATTTTTAGGCGCAAACGGCTTTATCTGGGTGTTTTTCGCGGCGATGAGCTTTTTATTTATATTTGCTATTTTCCGCCCCGAGATCGCGCCGAAAAGATAGCGACCGGGGTTTAAATTTTTTCGTAGATCAAAAATTTATAATAAAACGCTGCGATTGCGAACATAAAGCCCATGCCGAAGGTGATTTGCGAAAGCGAAAATCCAAGCTCGAAAAAAAATCCGATCGCAGCAGACACGAGCGTCGCGACGATGAAATACGCCATATCGTTGTAGGCGATAACGCGCCCGAAAAACTCCCTATCGACGTGGTTTTGCAGCTGCGTGAAAGAATACGACCACACCGTCGTGATGAAAAATCCCGCCGCGATTATGCCCGCAAACGAAAGCCAGTAGTTAAACTCCAGCACCGCCCACAGCGCGATGCCCGCAAACTGCCCCAGCAATAGCCAAAAAAACGTATGTTTATTCACGATCTTGCTTAGCCATATCTGTCCGAAAAACGCAGCCGCCGAGCGCGACATATTCATAAGCCCGATGACTAGCGAAGCGCTTAAAATTTCTTTGTATTTATACTTCGCAAGAAGCGCGATGAGATTGTCGTAGGTAGTGACGGCGACGAAGGCGTGAAGGACGATGAGATGCACCACCAAAGGG
>NZ_CALEDC010000431.1 GCF_937949835.1 uncultured Campylobacter sp. | reverse complement strand
CGCTAGCTGAAGCTAAGCAGATTGGCTCAAATGTGCTAAATAAGGGTATCGGCGTGATCAAAAACGATAAGATCACGCTGGATATAAATTTGATCAAATAGCGACGTCAATGTGTCAAGAGGCAAAACGGCGCAGTTTTTGAAGGTTTTGTCGGTAAAGCACAGATCTATCGGGAAGCAGATAAGCTTGTAGCGCGCGATGAAAGCGTTATTTAGAATTCCTAAAAAGGATAAAATTTAGCGCTTCTTTAAAATATCGTCGTTTAAAATGTCGCGCTGCTTTGTATCGTTTTGGTAACGCGGTCTTTAGAATTTTGCGTTTTGTCGGGTACAGGTCTGTGCGCGATCAAATTTACGCGCCCGATTTTCGCCGTGAAATAAAAAATCCCCAGTATTGTCGCGTTTAGAAATACTCCAAAATATATCCGTTCTAACCCCCATATCCCTATGCTGGCGGCATGAATAGGCACAAAAATTATCGCGACTAAGATCGGATAATAATCCGAAATTTTATTTTTGGCAAGGATTACGGTCGTAACGATGGCGTATGCGATAAGCGTAAAAGGAGAGATAAGCAAGAGTGCAAAAAGTGCGTTTATGCGCTGATAATCTTCGTGCCCGATTAAGACGCAAAAACTACAAAACGCGAGCGTTATGAGAAAAAATAAAGGTAAAATCCACCGCGTTTTCACGTCGCGCCCTTTAAGCAGCGATAAAAAGAGCAGATGAGAGCCCAGCGCAATACAATAATAATCAAATATAACCGATGAGCTTAGAAACGTGAGCGGTATGGCGAGCAGTGCACCCGGCCCGTCAAAATATACCCCACTAAACATGAGCCACGTGATAAAGAGCATAAAAGCATGTTTCAAACCCGCATAAGTGGCGCAAACACAGATACTAACGAGGATAAATCGTATAAATTTGCTCATTTGCCTTTTTCCTAAATTTAAGTGATTATAGCAAACCGCGACAAACGAACGGCGCAAAATTTTAAATTTAGCCGTGCGCTCGCCGAATCCGCTGCCGATCGCGAGCTCGCGCGCGCAAGAGAACCCGCTAATGTCTTCGCATTATTTCATCCGCGCCCGCACCGCAAGATAAAATTCATAAATTCTAAATCCGTTTTGCGTTATCATTGCGCTAAATTTAAAATTTTACGCAAAGGGGATCATATGAAAAACACGGCATTCATCACGGGCGCTACGAGCGGCTTTGGCGAGGCGATCGCTAGGGCGCTTAGCGCGCAGGGCTATAAGATCATAGCACTCGGGCGGCGCAAGGAGCGGCTACAAAAGCTAGCCGGCGAGCTAGGCAATACGCACATTATCGCCGCAGACATTCGCGATAAGGCTGCGGTGTTTGACGCCGTAAGCGCGCTGCCTGAAAATTTCAAAGACGTCGAGGTGCTCGTAAATAACGCAGGGCTTGCGCTCGGGCTTGAGGGGATCGCGCAGACGCCCGTAGAGGATTTGGAGACGATGGTCGATACGAATATCAAAGGCGTGCTGTATTCGACCAAGGCGGTGCTGCCGCTGATGATCGCGCGCAAAAGCGGCTATATCTTCAATCTCGGCTCGACTGCGGGCGCGTGGCCATATCCGGGTAGCCACGTTTACGGCGCGAGCAAGGCGTTTATCAAGCAGTTTAGCCGCAATATCCGCAACGACCTGCGCGGCACCGGCATCCGCGTAACGGAGATCGCGCCTGGCATCTGCAAGAGCGAGTTTAGCGAGGTGCGCTTTAAAGGCGATCTAGCGCGCGCTGCGGCCGTGTATGAGGGGGTCGATGCGATCCTGCCCGAGGATATCGCGCAGATCGTGCTAAGCTGCCTAGCGATGCCGCACCGAGTAAATATCAACGTCGTAGAGGCGATGGCGACGCAGCAGAGCTGGGCTGGGCTTTTTATCGAGAAGCATTAAATTTTAAGGCGAGAAAATGAAAAAAATTATATTACTAATGTTTTTATCGGTTGCCGCGTTTGCAGTGGACGACGCGACGAGGCAGCATAATGCCGAGCTTTTCGGCATCTGGACGCTGGTGCCGCCCGTCGTGGCGATCGCGCTTGCCTTTATCACAAAAGAGGTGATCCTGTCGCTTTTCATCGGCGTTTTTAGCGGCACCTATATGCTTGCAGTCGTCGGCAACAATCCGATCTCTGCGCTTGTGGGTAGCTTTACAGATCTGGTCTCGCGCGTGGTGGGCTCGATGGCTAGCAAAGGCAACGCGGGCGTTCTTTTGCAGGTACTTTGTATCGGCGGCGTGGTCGCGCTGATTAGCAGGACGGGCGGCACGAAAGCCGTGGCGCTTTGGATCAGCAAGCGCGCTAAAACTGGCATCTCAGCGCAAATTTCAACATGGGTTATGGGTCTTTTCGTATTTTTCGACGACTACGCAAACGCCCTGATCGTAGGCCCCGTCATGCGGCCGATCACCGATAAATTTAGAGTTAGCCGCGAAAAGCTCGCCTTTATCATCGACGCCACCGCCGCGCCGATTGCAGGCATCGCACTAATTTCTACCTGGGTCGGTCTTGAAGTCTCTCTGATAAGAGCGGGATATGATCAGATCGGCGTGCAAAACGTAAACGCCTTCTCGATCTTCGTGCAAACCATGCCGTATCGCTTCTACAATCTTTTCATGCTTGCTTTCGTAGTTTACGTGGCGTTCATGCGCAGGGATTTCGGGCCGATGCTCTCTGCCGAAAGGCGCGCGGCGACGGGCGAAATCCACTCTAAAAATTCTAACATCGCCGAGCTAGAAGATAAAACGCTAGAGCCCAAAGAGGGGATCAAGCCGCAGGCTTCAAACGCCGTTATTCCGCTTATAGTGCTAATCTGCGGTGCGTTTGCGAGCTTTTATTTTAGCGGGCTAAGCAAACTTGAAGGCGATGCCCTCGCAGCCGCAAAAGCCGCTCCGCTAAGCTTTGCAACGCTTCAGGCGACGTTCGGCAACGCGAACTCGTCGGTCGCGCTTTTTCAAGCGGCGCTTCTTGCTACGGTCGTGTCTATATTTATGAGCGTTTACCGCAAAATTTTTGACGTCAGAGAGGCGATCTCTACGTGGATCAAAGGGTGGAAGACGATGATCGTTACGATCGTGATCTTGCTGCTTGCCTGGTCGCTCAGCTCAGTCATCAAGGAGCTCGGCACGTCGCGCTATCTAGTCGATATGCTAAGTCAAAACACGCCGAAATTCTTGCTTCCGGTAGCGATTTTCGTGCTGGGCTCGTTCATTAGCTTTTCGACGGGCACGAGCTACGGCACGATGGGAATTTTAATGCCGCTTGCCATACCTTTGGCAAACGCTGTGGGACTTCACTACGGGCTTTCGGGCGATGCGCTTCACGCCTATATGATCGTAAATATCTCTGGCGTGCTTACAGGTGCAATTTTCGGCGATCATTGCTCGCCGATTTCGGACACCACGATCCTTTCGTCGATGGGCGCGGGCTGCGATCATATCGAGCACGTAAAGACGCAGATGCCTTACGCTCTATCCGTCGGCGCGGTCGCCGTGGTAGCGGGCTATCTACCCGTAGCGCTAGGACTTAACGTCTGGATCGCGCTGCCGATGGGGCTTGCTGTTACGTGGGCTCTCGTGCGATTTGCAGGTAAAAAGATAGAGGAGTAGCTCCTGCAAATTTTAAATTTGCTTTTAAATTTTGAATTCCGCAGCGCTGCGGAATTCTACCGAGCAGAATTCTAATCTGCCTCGCGAAATTTCACTCCGCAAAATTTCGTCGCGCTAGTAAAATTTTAAAACGAAATTTCAAAAAG
>NZ_CALEDC010000430.1 GCF_937949835.1 uncultured Campylobacter sp. | reverse complement strand
GAACTTCTCAACAAGTTCATTGCCAAAGATTGCAACGGTATTATCACCGGACTCTACGAGTATCACGTATGCTACCAACCCAACTTCCCTTCAAAAACCGTCTTCATTCCCTACCCCATCAAGTGCCTTCCCATCTCCGAGGCATTTACTCCACCTGAAAAAGTAAAAATCTTTATCAGACTTGGATTTTTTACCAACATATTCATTAAAAAAATCTAAAATTTCAGAAATTTTCTTATCCATTTTTATACCCTTTAATTGTGGATAAGAAGCCTCACCATCTGCCCGAAATATACTTGGTTGATAATTCTCTAACCAATTATATGGATTTAATAGCTTACTATAAAATATTAAAGCCATTATAAAAAGCATCCAGAATAAAAATATCGCCCTTACAAAATTTCTTAAATTTTGATTTAATATATATGCAAAAGCAAAGCTCAGGCAAAGCAATATAGTATTCATGTCTAGCGCATACGAAGTTAAGGTGCCACTATATACTATAGCCGTAATGGCTAGCGCCATAAATTTATATTCTTTAGATTTATAAATTTTAGCATTTTTAATAATAAATACCATGGTAATTATAAATAGTATTATAGATATAGAAAAGCCGATATAGATATGCTTGCTAGTAAAATGAATTATAAAATATCCAAGCACTATAAAAATTGCACCCACCATTGCGAATCTTATAGGACTAGCAACATCATGCATTATTTTCATCATAGTTTTATCATATATACAACAAATACAATCAAAGTACCTTTTTAATACTAGTATAAAAATAAATATAGTAAATGCCACAATTAAATTCTTAAATAATAATGGCTCAAAAATAAACCTCGTCGCTATCGTCCATAGACTTCCTTTTGAATCATTATCTGTTATTGATGAAGGATCAAAAGGCATTATGAAATTTATGGATGCAAAGAATATAATAGTAAAGAGTAGTAAAAATCCTATTCTTTTTAAATAATCTTTTACGTTACTAGATATAAAAGCATAAGATACAAAAAGACTAGCGAAAAGAACCAAACCTACATTTTGCTTTATGAAAAAAAGTAGGACTAAAAATAAAATTCCAAGTATTTGATATATGATGCCTTTTTTAGAATTTTCATTTTTTATGGATTTTACTAGAAATAATAGAGTAGAAAATTCTATGATGAAAACGTAGGTATGATAGTCTTTGGCGATATACGACCCACCAACGATCCATAGCAAGCTCGCAAAAATTGCTGCTACAGCGCTACTTACCCTAGAAAAAAACTCCCTCAAAACAGCATAAAGCAAGATCACCTGTATCATTGCGGCCACTACGCCGATGCAGGCAAAAGCGAAGAAATTTATCCCAAATATTTTTTGATAAAAGGCGTTTATATAGACAAATAACGGAGTCCATGCTAGATAAAAATCTTTATTGATCACTTCTCCTTTATTTACTAAATAAGCATAGGTTTCCCACCAGCCTTCTTGGAGTGAGAAGTAATGGTTAAATATCAGTAAATGTAACGCAAGCGTTATACAAAAGCAAAAAGCAACCATTAAATTTTCTAAAATTTTAGTGTTAAACATATCTACCTCAAATCATTTAAAATTATTTTCGCGCTCTCGTCGAAAATTTTACCTTTCAAATGCGCTTTGCAAAATTCTACTATGAGCCCATGAAATAACGCATACGCGCTGTTTTCGTTCTCCAGCTTATCTGCTTTTGCCGCCGCAGCGCAGGGAAAATTAGCGGAATTTACAAACTCATAGATCCGCTCAAATTCCAGCTCGCCTAGCCACGCACTAAGCTCGTCGTAGCTTTCAAACTCATAGCCCAAAGCGCCGAGTAGCCGTGCCGAATAGCTGTCTGCGACCATCACTGCGCGCTCGCAAGCATAGCACAAGATCGCATCGCAGCTCTCCGCGCCGATCCCCTTGCATGCTAGCAGCCACTCACGGCCAACGCTCGCTTTGAAGCTCTCAAAATCCCCAAAATCCGCGATTATCGCTTTGCAAAGCAAGCTTAGACGTCTCGCTTTTTGATTATAAAATCCGCTCACTTTAATGATCTCCGCAAGATCCGCTTCATCTAGCCCGGCGATCCCATCTAGGCTCAAAAGCCCCTTACTACGCAGGTTTTGCAGTGCCGCGTCGGCATTGCGCCACGCCGTATTTTGGATCAAAATCGCCCCCACGACCACCTCAAAGCTTCCAAACCCAGGCCACCAGCGAAAATCCTTGATTTTCACGGCGCGAAAAAGCGCGATAAAAAGCTCGGTCACGCTCATCTCGCGCCTCCTAAATTTCTGGCATCGTTTCTAAAATTTCGCGCAGTAGCAGCGATTTCCCGCATGCGCTCTAGCACGGCGATAAAATTTACAACAAATTTAAATTCGCGTGCCGTATTCATCTGCCGCCACCTTTTAAATTTGCAAAAAATTCCTCGCCAAAGCTCAAGAAAAACTGCTTTGCCGCGCGGCCGCTGCGACTTGCGCGAAGCATCGCAAACTCCCGCGCCTTTGTGTGCAGCGCGTCTAAATTTGCAGCAAAGCTCAAGCGAAATTCAGCCGCGTTCATACTTTGCGCAGCCGCAAAATAGGCATCTACGATCCCTAAATACTCCCGCATGCTCCCGCCGTAAAAGCTTAGCTGCAGCCCGAAGCGCTCGCTCAGGCTGATTCGCTCGTTCGCCGCGTCGCTTAGGTGCAACTCGCCGCGGCTGATCTGCGCAGCGTCGTTGTCGCTTGCGCATTCGCCTACGATGTGGCGGCGGTTGGACGTCGCATACATCAGCACGTTGCGCGGCGCGCGCTCTAAGGATCCTTCTAGCAGCGGCTTTAGGTGCTTGTAGCCGCTCTCGCCGAGCTCAAAGCTCAAATCGTCGCAAAAGATGATAAATTTAAAGCTTGTTTCGCGGATCGCGTCGATTATATCCACGAGATAACCCAGATCGTCCCTACCGATCTCGATGATCTTAAGGCCTTGCGGGATAAATTTAGAAAAAACCGCTTTTGCAAGGCTTGATTTGCCGCAGCCGCTCTCGCCCCATAGCAGCGCGTGGTTGGCGCTTGCGCCGCGCAGGAAAGCGCCCGTGTTTTTTATAAGAGCCGATTTTTGGCTCTCTAGCCCCACAAGCGCGTCAAGATCGGTAAAATCGATGTCACGAACGATCTTTAGCGCCTTTTTATTCGCGCGGAAGACGGCGACCTGTATCGTGCGCCAATCAATCGCGCTAAAATCGCTGAAATAAATTTGCTCGCCGGTGCCGCTCTGCGCACTTTTTAGGACGGCTTGCGGCGCTAAATTCAAACCGCTTACCGAGTCTAAATTTAGCCCTTCACTTCTGCTTTTGCTCGCGCTTTTTTTGATATTTTCATCGCAAGTTCGCATTTTTTAGCTCCCTTCGCAGATAGATCAAAATTTCGTTTATCACGTCGTCATCGTCGCGCGTCTGTGCCTTTAATCGCACCTTATCGCCGTTTGCAAGGGTGATCAAGATATTTTCATCCATGCTCGAAATCACGCGCAAGCCAAGCTTTGTGGCCAAAACCTTAATCATCATCACGTCGATAAATTGCTTAGTGTAAATGTCTGCGTGCCCGAAGCGATCCTCGATCTCGCCGAAAATTTCAAGCACTTCGCTCGCCTCTGCGCACTTGCTAAGCCGCCTGTAAAGATCCAAGCGCAGGCGATCCTCTCTGATAAATTCCGAGTTCAAAAAGGCGTTTACGGAAATTTTAAGCTCTACGCTCGCAGCGGCGCTCTTTCTGCTTAGCAGCTTGCCGATCTCCTCTTCGAGCATCTTTAGATAAAGCGAGTAGCCGATCGCTTCAATATGCCCGCTCTGCGCCTCTCCGAGCAGGTTTCCGCCGCCGCGAATTTCAAGATCGTGATACGCTAGCACCGAACCGCTGCCCAAAAACGAGTTGCTCTCAAGCGCTACGAGCCGTTTTAGCGCGTCCTGCGCAAGGGCAGTTTTATCCTCGATCAAAAAGTAGCAAAAGCCCTGTTTGTTGCTACGCCCGACGCGACCGCGCAGCTGATGCAGATCGGCGATACCGAATTTATCAGCGTTTTCGACGATGATCGTATTTACGCGCGGCATGTGGATGCCGCTTTCTACGATGCTGGTGCAGAGCAGCAGATCGTATCCGCCCGCCACAAATTTTAAAATTTCATCCTCCGTAGTTTTAGCGTCGATCTTGGAGTGTAGAATTAAAATTTTAAGGCTCGGCAAAATTTCAAGCAGCTTCTTTTTGGCGCTTTGCATCGTCGCAATGTGGTTGTGGACGTAAAAAATCTGCCCGCCGCGTCGCAGCTCGCGCGAGATCGCCTCTTTTATGATCTTTTCGTCCCACTGCTTGACGAAGGTGCGCACGTCCAGGCGGTCCTGCGGCGGGCTAAGCAGCGTGGAGTAGCTTTTAATCGAGCTTAGCGCCATATTTAGACTGCGCGGTATCGGCGTAGCGGACATACTAAGTAGGTGCGAGGCGGCGCTTTTTTCTTTGAGCCGCTCCTTTTGCTTAACGCCGAATTTATGCTCCTCATCGATGATTATGAGCCCTAAATTTGCGGGGTTTAAATTTAAAAGCGAATGCGTGCCGACCACGACGATCGCCTCGCCGCTTTGCAGACGTTTTAAAATTTCGCTCTTTTGCCTCGCGCTACTGAAGCGATCGAGCTTGAAAACAGGAATTTCAAACTCCCTAAAGCGCTCGCTAAGCGTGGCGTAATGTTGAGAGCTAAGCAGCGTCGTAGGCACGAAAAACAACACCGAATGGCCGCTGCGGATGCAGGCAAAGATCGCATTCATCGCAACCTCGGTCTTTCCAAAGCCCACGTCGCCGCTAAGTAGGCGGTCCATCACCTTGCCGCTTTGCAGATCCGCCAAAATCGCGCTCACCGCCTTTTGCTGATCGCTCGTGTAGCTAAAACCGCTTGCGCTTAAAAATTTCGCATAATCCGCACTTTCGTTTTTGATGACGAGCCCCCGCACCAGCTCGCGCTTGGCAGCCAGCGTGATGATCTTTGAAGCGATCGCAAAGAGCTTTTCGCGCACTCGCTCTTTGATTTTTGAAAAGCTCGCCCTGCCCAGATGATCCAAGCTC
>NZ_CALEDC010000429.1 GCF_937949835.1 uncultured Campylobacter sp. | reverse complement strand
TGTAAAGCTTCGTCCTCGCGCGCGACGAAATTTTTATAAAGCTCCGTCGCCTCTTCGGAGCCGCAATCAAAAGCGCGCGCGGAGCTAAATTTAGACGCATTCGCTTCTTGTTTTAATCCTAGCTCCGGGTGGGGCTTAATAGAATTTTCATTAAAACCTTCTGCAGCAAGGTCACAACCCGCGTTTTCGTTATTTTTGTACGCCGTAAAATTTGCGGAATTTATAGAATTCTGCTCATAGTCCGAAATATCTGTAAAATCTTGCGTAGAATTTGACGTAAAATCATACGTAAAATTTTGATCCGTATCGCAAGCGAGATCGGAATTTCCGCCTAAGCTTACTTCGAAAATTCCGTCCGAGCAAGCGGCGAGGTTTTTATAAAACTCCGCCGGCTCACCCGAAATTATCGCGCTTGCGTAAGATATACCGAAGCTTAGCTTATTTTGCAATGTAGCCTCTTAGTGTGACACCGCTCATTATCGTGCCTACGCCGCATTCAAACTCTTTATCGCTTACGAAAACGTTTTTGTAATAGTAGCTCGTGATGTTGACGACCTTGTTGCCGCCCTCTTTTTTGGCGCGATCTTGAAAGCTAAGCAGCGCCGATAAAAACGCGCGGTTGCATGCGGCTTGATCGGTCTTATTGATGCTGTTTGTTTTTTTGTTCGAGCTTAGCTGCTGCGTGATCTTTCTGCCTGCGGATTTGTTACCGAAGTAGAATTTTATGTTCGGATCAAGCTTGGCTTTAGCGTCTGGCTCTGCAAGCGCCGCTGCGATTGGGAAGCGCACGATATCGTTTTTGGCATAAGCCGAATTAGCGACAAAAAGTGTCGCAACTACGAAAAATAGAAATTTTTTCATTTTCTCTCCTTTAGTCGATAAATTTTTTAAAAATCAAAGATGTGTTCACGCCGCCGAAAGCGAAGTTGTTATTCATAACGTAGTCCGTCTTTATCTCCTGTGGCTGCGTGAGGTATCTAAGCGGCGCGCACTGCGGATCGATATCTCGTAAATTTAGATTCGGATAGAATAACCCCTCGTTCATCATCATCACCGAGATGAAGCTTTCTAGCGCTCCGCACGCGCCCAAAGTATGACCCAAATAGCCTTTGTAGGAGCTCACGGGCGTTTGCGAGCCAAAAATTTCATGCGTTGCGGTAGATTCTGCGACGTCGCCCTGTCTGGTCGCCGTAGCGTGAGCGTTTACGTGCCCGATGAGATCCGGCGAAATCGTGGCGTCTTTGAGCGCCAGCTGCATCGCCGCGCGCATAGTCTCGCTCTGTGGGCGGGTGATATGCGTGCCGTCACAGGTCGTGCCGAAGCCCACTATTTCGGCGTGAATTTTAGCGCCGCGCGCAAGTGCGCTTTCGAGGCTTTCTAGCACGAACATAGCGCCGCCTTCGCCCAAAACCAGTCCATCGCGCGCTATATCAAAAGGTGCAGGGCTGAGGGTAGGGGTGTCGTTTTTGCAGCTTGTCGCGTAGAGCTTATCAAATACGAATGCCTGGCTTGGGTGCAGCTCGTCCGCGCCGCCTGCCAGCATCATATCTG
>NZ_CALEDC010000428.1 GCF_937949835.1 uncultured Campylobacter sp. | reverse complement strand
AATTTAGCAAAAATAAAAATATTATATTTTTAAATTTTTTGATAAATTTATTATAAAAATTTATAAAATTTTACTCCCTATCCACTTTAATTTTTAGAGCTTTTAGCAGCTCGTCTCTTTGTTGTCTTTTATCATCTGCAGGTTTGATCTCGCTTGAGCCGTTTTGTGCCGTATTTACTTCGCCTTTTGCCTCTTTTTCGCTCCCTTTTTCGGCCGTATAGGCGTCTTGCTTGACGGCAGCTTCGCTTTGGTCGTCCTTTGCCTCAACTTCTAGCTTATCCGCCTCTTTCCACTGTGCCATCTTGAACCAATAAGGCACTTTTGCTTTGATGGGCATCTTGTAAAAGCCTTTAACGAGAATTAAAATATCGCTACTATCTTGGTTTTTCAAATCTTGGGCGGTTACTAGTTTTTTGGCTTCTTTACTCTTTGAGATATTGCTTTTAAACAGCTCCATATTGCCTTGCGATTTGCTGATTTTGATATTTGTGTAGTCGCCGATTAACTTGCTCGTATCCTCTGCGTCTTTGTCGCTATTCATGTTAAAAATTACGTGATATCCGCTGTTATTTTTTACGATATTCATATCGTCTTCGCCGTAGTATTTTTTGATCTGCTCGTAGCTTTGCGTAACGAAAACCGGTAAAAGCCCGTAGCTTCTGCAAAGTGCGGGGGCTTCTAATAAAAATGGCATCTTGCCGAAGCGCACGAACTCATCCCCGAAAAAGTATATAAATCTCTCGGGATCGCTGCACTCTTCTCCGCTCATTAATTTCTTAAATAATGTTTCTATGAAAATACGAATTAAAGGCGCTAAAATTTCGATATCTTCGGTCTGAACGACTACGTACATCGATATTCTTTTTGCCCTTAAGTCTTCGAACGTAAAGCTCATCTTGCTGGTTGCGTTAGCTACTTGCGGATTGCTAAAAACCGTCATAAACGTATCATATGTCGATTTTATGCTTGCAAATTCATTATCTGCGGCTCTTGCATACGCTCTAGCCTGATTTCTCGTGCTTTCGTCGATACTTTCGTCGAAGCTCGTCTGTTTTAGCCAAATTTTAAAAGTATCTACGTCGTAGTCTCTCTCCCTTTCTTTATCCGGATCGTCCTCATCTATCTCTTTCATCGCCTCTTCGCCGAATTTTTCGTCCAAATACTCAAAATAATCGGCTTTTGGGGCTTGAGCCAGCTGCGCTAGCGTCGCGTGTCTATCTCTTTGCATAAAGTATTCGGCAAAAAATACGAACATCGTTCTTGCCGATACTATCCAGTGATCGTTTTCGCTGCCTTTTTCGCCCACGAAAATCGTAGAGGCTATCTGCTCGGCTAGCTTTTTTATGTGTATATACTCCATATCCTTAACGATCGAGCGGTCGAATGGATTAAAAAACAGCGTGTTATCCCAACTAAAAGGGGAGAATAGCTGAATTTCGTTATTGAAGTATTTTTGCCTATACCCGGCCGTTTTTTTATATAACTCGCCTTTAATATCTAATGTTGCGCAAGAATTTGGTACGCTTAGTAAATTTGGAATGATCATACCGGCCGTTTTACCGCTCCCCGGAGGCGCCACAACTAGCGTCGAGAGCGGCTGCGTAGCTCGCAAAAACTGCGGATTATCGCTATCTATATTAAGGCATCCTAGCACTAAGCCGTTTTTGTAGTTGACGTTCATTTTAGGAAAGTCTTCGGGGGTTGCAAATCTTGCCGAGCCGTAATCTTCGCCGTCTCTAAAATACGGCAACAACCACCACGCAAAAACTACTAAAAATGGGGCGATTAGCGTAAATAAAGCGACATAAGCCTTTAATTTTAGCGTTGGCGCGCCTATGTTTATTAAAATTTTATACGCTACCGCGGGCACTTTTATCAAATCCGGGTTAAAAATAACCTTGACTACCGCTAAATATAGCACTACGCCCATTATAATTGAGACGAAAAATGCCCAAGCCCATCTTTTAGCGGTAAATTCCTTTGAGCTATCCATTTCCATCTCCCTTTACTTCATTGCTGCTTGGCGGTTTTACATGTTCCGCCTCTATTTTTATTTTTAAATCTTCTATTCTTACGCTTAGTTCTTTTATGGCCGCTGCAAAGTCTCGCATATTTTTTTCTAAATCATTTTTGGCTTCTTCGGGGCCGGTAATGTTTGCATTTAGATGATAGGCGATTTGATTTAAATTTGCTCCCAAGCGGCCGAATTCTCGCAAGAATTCACTTATTATTTCGTTATTCGTTTCTATCCGATCTAACGCATCGGCGTATTTTTCTATATATACCAGCTTTCGAACTACTGCCGATTTACTTTCGTTTCGCTTTTGAGCTAAGCAATTTAACGCCTTTAGATCTGCCATAGTAAAATATATCGAGTGTCGTTCATTTTTTCTCATGCTACGATCTTTGCAATGTCTAATTCTTTTAAATTTAAAATATCAGTCACGACTCTTTGATTTTTTACTCTGGCTATTTGGATAATGTAGTCGATTGCTGTGACGATAAGGCTATCTAGCATGCGGTCATCCACGCTTGATAGACCGCCTCCTAAAATAATATTGGTTTTAATGGCTTTTATGGCGTCTTTGGGATTATTCGCGTGCAAAGTGCTTAAATTTCCCGCATGCCCGGTGTTGTTTACTCTTAAAAACGAAAAGGTATTGCGGATATCTATCTCGCCTAAAAATAGCCTATCGGGTCGCAAGCGCATCGCATTATCGATCGCTACTTGATAGCTGTAAATTTCGGTAGCTATTTTTGGTACGGCCAGCTGCGTTTTATTTACGTTTTCCACCATTAGTTCTTGACTGTCCTCTATGGTGACTACCCGCTCAGTTGGGTCGATTTCGCCCATTAGCGAGTTTAAAAAGCTGGTTTTACCGCTTCCTGTTCCGCCGCTTAAAAGTACGTTTTTCTTGTCCCGGATCAGCTCTTTGATTTTTTTGTAAGTCCAGCCTTCGTTTATTACGTTTTGGCTTAGGGTAAAACTTTCTAATTTAAAGGCCTCTTTGCTGGGTATCCTTATACAAATTGCGATATCGCTATTAAATAGGCTCGATTTATGCTGCGCTTGAACGCGGTAACGCAAAAACGGATCGGGCAGCTCGCACGAAAGATGGCAATGCGTTTCGTCGAAACGTTGATTTCTCCTAGTGGCTAGCTCGATCAAAAAATTATTTAGAAATTTAATATCTAGCTTTGGGTCTTGTACTATTTCCCATCGATCGCCGTAGTCTATGTTGATTTCGCACGGCCGATTAAATATCAGCTCGTTCGCCCGTAGGGTCAAATACGGCTTTAAAACGCCTAAAATATTATTTAAAATTATGCTTTCGCTCATTTTACTCTTCTTGGCTTGCTTCCGTTGCGCTCGCGCCTGCTAAATCGTTCTTCTCTTGCACTAGCTTTTCTAGCTTCTGCCTCTCTTTTGCGGCGCTTGCTTCAGCCTTTTCGGTAATTTTTAGCTGATTTGCTATGCGTTTTAGTAGCCTATCGTTTGCTTTTTTGTTTTGTAACTCGGTCTTGACTTGGCTTTTGATTTGCTCGTATTGCATCGGTTTCCCCTTTAATCGTTAAAATATTGCATCATCACTTCGCCGTTTTTCGGCTTCGCAAACCACATGTGATTTGTAGGCACTAAAAATATACGGCTTCCGCTTTTGATTTCGATGGTCGGCTTAATTTGGCTTTGCTGCTGAATTATGTCTTGTACCACGCTGCTTACGTCGCTTCTGGCGTTTGAGTAAATTTCGGTAGCATAAGAGTTATTTGAATTTCCCATTTTTGAGGCTATACCCAAAAGTAAGGCATTCGTAATCGTTGAGATTGAGTAGGCTATGCCGTAGCGTTCCCAATATTTATTATTTATCGCTCCTACGACTCCGTTCATTCCCATATTATCGGCTGCCATTGCATCGGTAAGTAATATATTTATGCCTTGCGGCGTGATTATCTCGCGCCACCTGATTTCTAACCTCTCATGCCCGATTTTAGTATCGTTAGTATAAAAACCTATCACTTTGCTTCC
>NZ_CALEDC010000427.1 GCF_937949835.1 uncultured Campylobacter sp. | reverse complement strand
TTTAATGCGACAAGACCTATTTCGCCAGCAGCTCCTTTACCGCGGCGACCATTTCATCGACGGAGCCGAACGAGGAAGTGTTTAAGAGATACTTGCCGCTCACGACGAACGCTGGCACGCCTGAAATCACCGCGACCTCGTAGCCCGCGTCCCACTGCGCGAGCAGAGCCTGCGCCTTTTTGCTAGCCAGCGCCGCTTCATATTCGCTCATGCTCACGCCCGCGGCATCCAGCGCGGTTTTGATGAACCTTTGTTTATCACTGCCGCTGCCAAAATCGTCCTTTTTGTCGTGGATCGCTTTGTAAATCGCGAATTTCGCCTTTTTAAATTTCGACTCGTCGCTTAGCGGGCTCACATCGTCCTTTTCATCAAGCACGATGAGGGCTGCGAATATACCGCTCGCCGTCTGTCCGAACACACCCTTGGTCTTTAGATGCCACGGCAAAAACTCCGTCCCCTCAAGCTTTTTCATCAGCTGCGGCGTGACCGTCCTATCGAACGCATAGCAGTGCGGGCACTCGTAGTTAAAAATTTTAACGACACTGTTTTTCGGCACATTTAGCGGCTTTTGCAGCACTTGATAATTAACGCCCACCTCCAGCGCGTTTGCACCCGAGCCGAGCAGGCAAACGGCGGCTAAAGCTTTAAAAAATTTAGCGATTTTCATAAAATTCCTTTGCGGTAAATTTTAAAGATTGTATAAAATAAAGGGTAAATTTGAGATTAAGCGGACAAAGGCAAGGCGGCTCCCACAGAAAATATATAAAATAGCAGGCTACGCCATCACGCCGCTTGAGCGAGCAGGCTAATTTATCGCCGCAAGCTCTATTTCTGATCTCGTTCAGGTTTAAATTTAATAGCAAGGATTGCATGCTCGCGGCTTAATTTTAAAGCATGCAATCGCTTTAATTCAATAAATTTTTACTTATCAAAGGCATGGATTATCCACTTTACGCGCTCAGGATCTGCATGGTCGAAAAACAGCGTCTTATCAGTATCAAGCGCAGCGATGGCAGCCATATCATCAGGCGCAAGCGCAAAATCAAAAATGTCGAAATTTTGCTTTATCCTCTCGATTTTAACGCTTTTTGGAATGACGATGATGCCGCGCTGAATTAACCAGCGCAAAATAACTTGAGCTGAGCTTTTACCGTATTTTTCACCGATACCGCTTAGTACGGCATTTTTAAATATATCGTTTTTACCCTCGGCGAAGCTAGCCCACGACTCAAACGCGATGCCGTAGCCATCAAGCACGCGCTTTAACACTTCACGCTGATAAAACGGATGACACTCAAGCTGATTTACCGCAGGGATGACGCCGCTGTTTTCGCACAGATCGACGATCCGATCAGCGTAGAAGTTGCTAACGCCGATAGAGCGAATGCGACCCTCATCGCGCAAACGTTTCATCGCTCGCCACGAGCCGTAAATATCGCCATATGGCTGATGAATAAGATAAAGGTCGAGGTAGTCAAGCCCCAACTTTTTCATTGATACATCAAAGGCCTTTAGCGCGCGCTCCTCGCCTGCGTCGTTAATCCAAAGCTTAGTAGTGATAAACAGCTCCTCGCGCTTTAACCCGCCTGCAAGAGCCGTCTTAATTGCTGCACCCACGCTTTCTTCATTGAAATACGCCTTTGCCGTATCGATGCTGCGGTAGCCGACCGAGATCGCATCCTCAACGCACCTTTGCGTCTCTTTCGGATCTACCTGAAATACGCCAAATCCCAAAATCGGCATCTTATTGCCGTCGTTTAAGCTTACAAATTCTATTTTAGCTCCTTTGCTAAAAAATTCATCTTATATAAAATTTAAAATTTCGCGCTTAAGTCGTAAAATTATACTCGCACCAAAGCAGTAGGTGGAATTTAAAAGCCAAATTCCACTTGCCGTAAAATTTTTAATAATCAAAGATATTCGGATCGATCACCATCGCACGGTAGGCTACGTCGTCTCTTGACGCAGACTCCACGTCCATCTCAAATTTGACGTCGTTGCTCTTCGGATCGATCTCCACGAGCACCATTTTGATCGTTTTATCGGGCTTTAGCAGATAGACATTCGAGCTTGAGATGAAGTACGTGCTTTTATCCTTTTGCCATTCCACGACGCTAGTAACCGCGCTGTAAAAGTCAAATCCGCGCTCCTTGCCAAACTCCCACGTCTGCTCGACCGTACCCTTTTTCTCGTCGATCTTGTACTCGACCGCGCGTGAGTATTTTTCCTCTTTTAGCGCAGGCTGCTCCATGCCGCGACCGTCGCCGTTGTCAAATACGCTGATGTACTTTACAGAGCCCTTGTTATCGTAGCGCGGAGTGAGCCACGCGGTGTGCTGCGTCCACGACCAGTCGAAATCGCCCTCGCATTTTGAGTTTTCGCATTTGATTTTGTTGCCGTTTTTATCGACGGGCACTAACACTTTTTCTTTAAAGTCCGCGCTCCAGCCCTCAGGCGATGCGAGGATCCATTTTACCTTTTTGTCGCGGCCGATCTTAACAATGCCTTGGTGGCGAAGCGAGAGGATGATACCGTCGTCGCTAGGGTCATATGAGATGGAATTTACGTGCGCCCAGTTGCGTCCCGTGCCGGTCGAGGTCACGTCGCCAAAAGGCAGATCGTCGCTGATTTTGATCTCTTTGGCGTCCATGTCGATATTTAGGCACACGGCGCGAGCGTCAAGAGCCTTGATTAGGCTACTGCGGTAGACGTTTTTGCCGAAAATTTCATTCAGATCCCACTCGTCCACGACCTTGCCGCTGCCGTCCACTTCGATGATGTGATCTCTGATCGTATGCGAAATTCTGCCGTCAGGATGATGGTAGTTATATTTACCGACGCGAAGCAGCAAGTGATCGCCTTTAAGCGGCATCACCTCATGACTAAGGTCGATGTAGCCGCGCGGCAGCTCGCGGTTATACACCTCTTTGCCCATCATATCGTAGCGCATATATCGCTGCGCCATGCCCCAGCTCAGATCGCCGTTTGGCAGCTGATGAAAGCCCATCATCATGCCGCCGTCCATCACTCTGCGCTCGCTACGGTCGTAAAATTTCTGATAGTCTAGATACCATCTGACCTCGCCCTGCGTATCGACGACGAAATTTTCTGTGAAATCATTCCAGCTAGCCGCACCGCCGTTTTTCCAATCAAGCGGCTTATAAACGCTCGTGATCGTGTTGTTGATGAGATAGAGCCTGTTTTTAAACGCGGGATCGACCTTTTTAACCTTCATCTTTTGCATGTGGCTAAATCTATAATCGCGGCTATACGTCACGATCGGCTGAGCGTAAATTTTATACTTTTCGACCTTCTTTTCGCCGTTAAAAACGTAGCTTACTTCGACCTCGTTTAGATAGTCCGGATACAGCCCCCAGATCGGCACGCCGTCGTGCGTCAGCAGCGCATGCTCGGAGACGTTATAGGCGATGTCAATGCCGCCGCCAGGTTTACCCAGCACCCGCACGTGGATATCCTTGATGTCCTTGCCCGCCCTATCGATGACGGCCGTTAGAGGCGCCACGTCGTATGGGTTGATAAACACCGAGCCAAGCTCGCCCTGGGTTTTTACCTGATGCGCCAAAACGCCCGCACTCGCAGTCTGCGGCACCGCTATAAACGCGCCGCCCACCAAGGCCGCAGCCAAAACGATAGAACCGAAAAAATTCTTACGCATATTCGCTCCTTTTGGGTAAATTTATCTAATTTTACTACTACCAAGTCACATAATAATCATACTAGCTTTAAATCAAATTTAAAGTTAAATTCTAATATATCTACTTAAATTTTAGAACGCAAGCGAGACGGGTAACAGGCTAAAATTTGATATAATTAGCCCTGCTTTATCAAATTTAAGGAGAGAAAATGCCATTCGTAAATATAAAAGTAGCCGCTCCAGAGCCTACAAAAGAGCAAAAAAAGCAAATCATCGCCGAGATTACGGACACGCTAGCACGCGTATTAGACAAAGACCCAGCCGCAATACTCGTGATGATCGAAACGCTCAGTATGGACAGCATCGGTAAAAGCGGTCTAAGTCTTGAGGAGATCAAACAAAATAAAGAGAAAAAATGAGCGAATTTTTATAGGATTTTGAGTCAAAAATCACGCTCGCAGCGGGCGATACTTGCGCCGCTAAGCGGTCTAAATTTACCAAACACGCAGGCGGGCAGCAGTTTAAAAATCGCCGCCGCAAGCCGCTCTAGCGGGCGAGCATCCGATCTCTCGCCGAGGATTATCGGCAGATGAGCGATCTGGAAGGTCCTCAAAGCCAAGCTCGCTCACGCGCCGCTCGATCTGCCTTTTGGCACGCAGATAAAAGCTTAGCAAGCCCTCGTTCGCACCCGGAGATGATACGAGCACGAAGCGCCGCGCGCCCGCTGCTTTGCCCCACTTCGCCGCCGCATAGACGTAGTCCTCATCTACGCGCAAAAACGCCTCGTGCGAGCCCGCCTGCTTCATCGTCGTGCCCAGCGCGCAAAAAATTTCGTCAAATTTATGCGGCGCAATATCTGAGATACCCTCAAAATCAATGATCCGCGCGCGAAGCTTAGGGTGGCAAAAGCCTATCTCGCGGCGCGTCCATACTTCTACCTCATCGTAACCCTGGCTCTCGCAAAGCTCGCGCACCAGCTCCCTGCCTACGACGCCCGTAGCGCCTAGCACTAAGGCGGATTTTCCCATTTTCACTCCTTAAATTTCTTTAAATTTTACCGCACTTTGAGGTCAAATTTAGCTCAGGCGCTACGTTACGCGAAATTTTATACCGCGTATCGTCCACACGGCGCGGCTCATCGTACGATCTATAAATGCGTAAAATTCAAAGGCGCCTGCCTGCGCAGCTTGTCGCTACGAAGCTAATCAAGTCCTGCTCGCACGTAAAGAAGCAACTTAACAGCGCAAGCTATAAGTGAGCTTGCGCCTCACCCGATCCGCTATTTGGCGGCTGCTATATAATTAAATTTCGGTTCGCTAAGTTTAAATTCGAAGCTAGCCAAATCCACCTCTCCGATGCATGCATCGCTATAGTAAAGCGTGAGCAAAAATTCTGCCGTTTGTTCGCTGCTGTGGTATTGCGAAAACGCCGCATCGTAATCAAATCCGCGCTTTCCCGAAGCTACGTCGCAAAACTCGCTTTTAGTAGCGGCGGGCGCTAGAACTTTAGCCTGCATTTTGGCGTCTTTATCCTGCGCCAGCTCTCGGTGCAAGCCCTCCGTAAAGGCGCTTACGAAAAATTTTGTAGCGCAATACGGCACGACGCCGGGCGCCAGAAAATAGCCGCCCACGGAGGAGATGTTTATAAGCTGAGTTTGTTTGCGTTTGTAATCTCGCGTAAATAAGCTCGAAAGTATCGCGAGCGCGGTTACGTTTAGGTCTATCATTCTTACCGTTTTTTGTAAATCCTGCTCTCCCACTAAACCAAAATCCCCAAAGCCAGCGTTATTTATGAGCGCCTTTAGCTCGTAGCTTTTTAGCTCGTCCCAAAGCGCTAGGACGTTCTCGCTGCGCGCAAGGTCGCAAATTTTAATCACGACGTCTGATTTGGGCGCGATCTGCGCGATCTCGTCCTTTAAGCTTTGCAGAAGCTCCGCTCTGCGCGCGATTAAGATCAAATTTTCTCCGCGCCCAGCAAACGCCTTTGCCGTAGCCGCTCCGATACCCGAACTTGCGCCGGTGATGACGATATATTTTTTCATTTTCTAT
>NZ_CALEDC010000426.1 GCF_937949835.1 uncultured Campylobacter sp. | reverse complement strand
CTAGGATCTCCGATAGTGATCACGCGCACAGGAAAAAGCCAAATGCCTCTTTCTCTATCTATGCACCAGTCTCTTGAATTTAAGTTTGCCCAATCAAGCTCGCCCTGATAATATTTTTCGCATATCTCATTGCTCGGTTTTAGTAAGTCGTATTTCTCGATATCCTCTTTTGAAATACGTTCTGTAACAAACGCCATTCTCTCCTCCTTAAGAATTTAAAATTTTAGACTGCTTGCGGGTTGCCGCCCTCTTTTGCTCTTGCGGCAAATCGTTTAGCCATTTGCGCAAATGGCTAAATATACGCTAAATTTTATCTTGCCGCGCCGCGCAAATTTTAAAATTTCGCTTTTATGCAGGTGCTGTTTTCTTGCGGGTCTCTCGCCGATAACTCGCCGCCTGTAGTTTAGATGAAATTTTAAAATTTAGCCGTTAGCCGCGCACGTACCGCGTATGAAAACTCCACAATCCGCCGCTAAATTCCATTTGCGGCCGCCAAAAATCGCGCGGGCTTGCGCGAGATGAAATTTTATAAATTCTGTCATCTACGCAAACGGACGAAATTTATAAAAACTCCGCCGCCGCAAATCAAAGCGCAAATAAACGCGCTAGCGCACAGAAATCGCGCGAACTAACAAAAGTCGCGTTTGAATTTTATCGATAAATTTATGAATTCCGCCTATGCTTCGGCGGTTTCGTTTTCGTCGATTACGGCTTGCATCGCCTCTCTGGCGTGCTGCAGCCAATCTTTATCGCTCGTATCGAGCAGGTCTAGGTAGATGATTTTGACATGTCCGCTGTGGACGGTGAAATCGTGAGAGTTTGCGATGTGCTGCGTGCCGATGAGTACCACGGGCTGGACGCGCAGACCGAGCTTGCTAACGATCGCTTTAGCACCGCTTTGGAATTGCAAAAGCTGCGTGCCGCGATGTCTGGTGCCCTCGGGAAACATCGTGATGACGCGCCCTTCGCTCACGCGCTGCTGCACTTCGTGCACGATCCGCACCAGATCGCGCGGATTGGAGCGATCGACTTGGATCATCTTCGGAAGAGTGATGATTTTGCCGATGATAGGGATGTCTGCGATCTCCTTTTTAGCGATCCAGCAGATATCGGCGGGATGGGTTTCTTCGAGCACGACGATATCCATTATGCTTTGGTGGTTGGCGATTACTAGCTGCGCGCGCGGATCGGGGGTACCTATGATCTGTATATCGTACCCGACGCCGTAGCGCTGGAAGCGCCCCCAAATGCGGCGGAAGCGACGATGAGAGGAGTTTTTCACCGCCATAGCGATCACGACGCAAACGACGGTAAAAATAAACCAAATCGCGTAAAATAACGCTCTAATCCTTGCTAAGCTCATCTTTTTTAACCCAGCCGATCTTGTTGCCGCCCAGCATGATTTTATAAAATTCCTTATTCGTACCCAAAATTTCGACCTTTTCGGGATTTTTAGTCACGTAAAACACGGTGGAGCTTTGCATAGGCAAAATTCTAACCGGGGAATTTTGCGCGATACTGCCCGTGCCGTAAGGCCTTTGCGCGTAGAAATTTACTGCCAAAATCAGCACAGCAAAGATAAGCGGCGTGATATTTTTACTAAGCAGAAACATCACCAAAAGCACGGCAGCTAGCGTGTAGATCGCGATCTGCTTATAGGCTTCAAACTTGCTCTCTTTCGGATTTAGACCGATCTGCGTGCTAAGATCCTCGGCGCGCGGATTGAGTTCAAGCCCGAAATTTTCAAATTTTTTAGTATTAAGATTGAAATAGCTGAAGTCTAAATTTGTGATATTTTTATCCACGACGGCGAAATAATATCCGCTCTGACTTGTGTACGTGCCGCGTACGGAGTCCACACCCTGCTTGATAATGGCTGGATTATCGATGCTAAAAGCGCTGATTGCGCCGTTTCGGATACCAAGATCGAGCGTGAGTAAATTTGAAGCGTCGTCAAATTTGGTAGTTTTGTAGTTTTTAAGTTTCAGCTCGTCGGCTACGATATGCGAAAAATTAGGCTTCGTATCAAGCTTCATAAATTCCGGATTATCAGGCTTAATAGAGCTTTTTTCAAAGAATTCTCCGTTACGCTGCAAGGTCAAAACGAGCTCATTTATCTTATCGCTCTTATCGCTTGCCGCAAACCACAGCGTCGTCTCAAACATCTCGTCGCCCTCAATCCACGTAAGATTGTCGGCATTAAGCCACTTCATACCATTGGTGCGGCTGATCTCTAGCTTTGGCTTAACGGTGATTTTCTGCCCTAAATACACAGCGAAATCAATCTTAAAAATTTGATTGCAATACACCTTCCTAGGCATCCCGCTGGCTTTTAGCGTAAGCTCTTTGGGCTTAATGTCCTGATAGACCTTATCGTCGGATACATCAAGATCGACTTCGTTAGTAGGCGCCAGAGCCTTAAGATCGTCAATGCTTAGATTATCCATCGACATAACCTCTTTTTTATTATACTTCAGCATCACCTTGGAATTATCGCGCGTCTGCGGCTCGTCGGGCTTATCCTCAGCTTTTTTCGGCGCATATTTACTTAGATCGTCAAGCGAATCGATCTCAATCTCCGGCGCAGCAAACGCAAGCGTGCAGACACCTAAAATAGTAAGAATTTTTTTTAGCAAATTAAGCCTTTTAGCATTTTCTCTCCGTCCGTGCCGCCCAAAATAGGCTCTATCGCGCGCTCAGGATGCGGCATCAGGCCGAAAATCTTTTTGTTTTTATCGCAAATCCCTGCGATTGCGTCCACTGAGCCGTTTGGATTTAGATCCGCGCCGTTTTCGTCGCAATATTTTAGCAACACGCAATCCTCGTCGTATAGCGACTTTAGCGTATCCGCAGGCGCATAGTAGTTGCCCTCGCCATGCGCAATCGGGATATTTAAAATTTCGCCTTTATCGCAACAGTGCAGAAATTTATTATCGTTTGAGACGACGCGCAGACGGTGAAATTTTGAGATGAAGCTTAAATTTATATTTTTATTCATCGCGCCTGCGAGCAGCCCCAGCTCCAAAAGCATCTGAAAGCCGTTGCAGATACCCAAAATATAGCCGCCCTTTCGCGCGTGATCAAGCACCGCTTGCATTACGGGGCTAAATTTAGCAATCGCCGCGGTTCGCAGATAATCTCCGTGGCTAAAGCCGCCAGGAAGCACGATCAGATCGGCGTTTATGTCGGTTTCTTTATGCCAGATTATCTGCGTTTCACAACCCAGTGCGTCAAAGGCGTATTTGGTGTCGCGCTCGCAGTTGGTGCCGGGGAAATTGACGATCGCTACCTTCATATCACGATCTCGTAGTCTTCGATAACGGTGTTTGCCAAAATTTCATCGCACATCTTGACAACTTCGGCATAAATTTTATCCCTATCCTCGCCATCTAGCTCAAGGACGATCTGTTTGGCTACGCGCACATCTCGCACGCCGCTAAATCCAAGCGAAGCGAGGGCGTGCAAAACCGCCTTGCCCTGCGGATCGAGCACGCCCTGCTTAAGCCTTACGTTTACGATTACCTTCATCGCTTATCCTAAAATTCTACGCAAGACCTCTTCGTAGGCCACTTTTACGCTACCAAGATCCTGCCTGAATACGTCCTTATCGAGCTTTTTGTCGGTCTGTTTGTCCCAAAAGCGGCAGCTATCGGGGCTGATCTCATCTGCAAGCAGGATATTGCCGTCCTTATCTCTGCCAAGCTCGATTTTGAAATCCACGAGCTTTAAATTTCGCTCGTCGAAAAATTTAACCAAAATTTCGTTGATCTTGCGCGCAATCTTTTTGAGCTCGTCAAGCTCGCTTTGGCTCTTTACGGCGCCAAGCAGCAAGCAATGCTCGTCATTTAGTATCGGATCGCCCAACTCATCGTCTTTATAGCAAAACTCCACCAGCGTAAACGGAAGCTTTGTGCCCTCTTTGATGCCCAGACGCTTTGTAAGCGAGCCGGTAGCAATATTACGAGCGATAATCTCAAGAGGGAAAATTTTACATTTTTTCACGAGCTGCTCGGTCGGACTGATCGTCTCAACAAGCGCGGTGGCGATGCCGTGCTTTTTAAGCAGATCAAAAATCAGCGTCGAAATTTTACAATTCAGCGCGCCTTTGCCGCTCTCTTCGGCTTTTTTGACGCCATTAAACGCCGTCAGCGAATCTTTAAATTCCGAGATCAAAAGGTCGTCACTTTCGTTAACCGACCACATCTTTTTGCCCTTGCCTTCGTAGATGAGCTCTTTTTTGGTAGCTTGCATCACACTCTCCTTACTTGATGTTTAGAATTTTTATCGCGTCTATTGCGGTTTTTAACTGGATATCGTTATTAATCTGCTCTGCTGTGATGAAATTTTTCTCATCCTTTTTCTGAGCATCTTTTTTCTTGGTCTCGACCTTGGCTAACTCGCCTTGCAGGTGCTTTTTAAGATCGGCCTCTTTTAGCGAGAATTCATCCTCGTCGCGGCTCGGCACCTTGCCCGGCGCCACTATGAGATCAGGCGTCACGCCCACCGCTTGGATAGTGCGGCCGCTTGATAGATAGTAACGCGCGATGGTTAGTCGCAGCGCCTCCTTATCCTCTATCGGCAGGATCACCTGCACGCTTCCCTTGCCAAAAGTTTTTTCACCAACCAACACGGCGCGCTTTAGATCCTGAAGCGAGCCGCTTACGATCTCGCTCGCGCTCGCGCTACCGCCGTTTACTAACACTACCAGCGGCAAATCAGTGATCTTCTTTTTAGGATCGGCGCTATGCGCTTCGGTTTCGTTTTTCGCGCGTCCTTTTTGAGAGACGATAAGACCTTTGCCGACGAATAAATTTACAAGCCCGATCGCCTGATCCAAAAGCCCGCCCGGATTGTTTCGCAGATCCAAAATAATGCCCTTGGCGTCTCTGTGCTCTTTTATAAATTTACTCGCATCCGCCACCACGTGCTGATCGAAATTTGTAACGCGCAGATATAAAATTTTATCATCCTCGATCATCTTGGCATAGACCGATTCCACTTTGATTATGTCGCGTATGATCTCGACGTCAAAAGGCTTGCTAACCCCCTTGCGCACTATCGTTAGAGTGATTTTGGTTTTCGGCTTGCCGCGCATCTTTGAGACCGCATCGTCGATCGTGATACCGAAAGTCGCGTTGCCGTCGATACGCAAGATCACGTCGTTGGCCTGAATGCCTTTTTTGTCGGCAGGAGTCCCCTCGATAGGCGAGATGACGGTCAGAGCGCCGTCTTTCATACCCACCTGAATTCCAAGCCCGCCGAACTCGCCTTCGGTCTGGACTTTCGTGTCGTTAAACGCCTTTTCGTCCATGTAGCTTGAGTGCGCGTCGAGGTTATTCATAAGCCCCGAGATCGTCTTGTCCACGAGCTCCGAGAAGCTCATCTCATCGACATAATTGTTTTCGACGATCGCAAGCGTCTTGGTAAGCTTAGCTAGCGCCTCCAGACGCGTTTTTTCGCTGTCTGGCTTTTTGGTCGCATTGACCTCTCTGGCTTGTAAATTTCCGGTAAAAAAACTAACGCCTAAAAATAGAGAAAATATGAATCCCAAGCCGAAGAAGAGGTGTTTTTGTCGCAAAGCATATCCTTGAAAATAAAATGGAGTGAATTTTATAGAAAATTGGCTAAAAATAAGGTAAATTTCATACGAAATTTGCGCGTTTACGGATAAATTTAAGTCGAAAATTTTAAAATCTCACTAAAAAACCTTGACATAAAGACACTAAAGTTATATAATGCAATCAACTTCAACTTTAGGAGAAATTTATGAACGAAACTATTGAAATTTTAACCGATAAAATGCGCTCTTTGCTTGAAAGCAGCGTTTCTTTGGCGATCCATTCCAAAAATAGCGAAGTGGGCGTATTGCACATGCTCTGGGCTTTGGTAGCCGACAGCGGCTCGGTTCTAAATCAAATTTTTAATAAATTTAGCATCGAAAAAACTGCGGTCGAGCTTGAGATCAAAAGCGAAATTTCAAATTTGCCTACGAGCTCAAACGTCACGAAGGAAAACGTGCGAATCTCGCGCGAGCTGATGAACTCGCTAGAGCTCGCAAAAGGGCTGATGACGAGCTCGGGCGATAAATTTATCGCCGTAGATACCTGGCTGATCGCAAATTTAAACGCAGATCCGCTAAAGAAAATTCTGTCTAAATTTGCGGATCTTAGCGAGATCAAAAAGGAGCTAGAGGCGCTTCGCGGCGGCAAAAGTATCGATTCGCAAACCGCCGACGAGACACTTGAGGCGCTTAGTAAATTCGGCGTCGATCTCACCGCCAAGGCAATCGCGGGCGAGCTCGATCCGGTCATCGGCCGCGACGAGGTGATCTCGCGAATGATGCAAATTTTAATCCGCAAGACGAAAAACAACCCGATCCTGCTCGGCGAGCCGGGCGTGGGAAAAACCGCGGTCGTCGAGGGTCTTGCGCAGCTAATCGCCAAAAAAGAGGTTCCGCTCAGCCTGCAAAACAAGCGCGTCATCGCGCTTGATATGAGTGCGTTGATTGCGGGCGCGAAGTACCGCGGCGAGTTTGAAGATAGGCTCAAAGCCGTCATAAACGAGGTCGTAAAAGCCGCAAACGTCGTACTTTTCATCGATGAAATTCACACCATCGTAGGCGCGGGCGCAAGCGAAGGCTCGATGGATGCCGCAAACATCCTAAAGCCCGCCCTTGCGCGTGGCGAGCTGCACGCTATCGGCGCTACGACGCTAAAAGAGTACCGAAAGTATTTTGAAAAAGACGCCGCGCTTCAGCGCCGCTTCCAGCCCGTAACGGTCGCGGAGCCTAGCGTGAGCGAGGCTACGGCGATACTGCGCGGTATAAAGGAGCGGCTAGAGGTACATCACAACGTAACCATCACCGATAGCGCGCTTGTGGCGGCTGCAAGGCTAAGCGACCGCTACATCAGCGATAGATTCTTACCCGATAAGGCGATCGATCTCATTGACGAAGCGGCGGCGGAGCTTAAAATGCAGATCGAAAGCGAGCCCAACGAGCTTGCCAAGGCCAAGCGCGACATCCTCACGCTTCAGGTCGAAAAGGAAGCCCTTAAGATGGAGGATGATGGCAAAAACGACGAGCGGCTCGCACAGATCGACAAAGAGATCGAAAATTTAACCGAGCAAAAAAACGCGCTTCAGGCTAAATTTGAAAACGAAAAGTCCGTATTCGGCGGCATCAGCGAGGCGAAAAAAGCAATCGATAGCCTCAAAAACGAAGCTAGCCTAGCAAGACGCAACGGCGATCTTAGCAAGGCTGCCGAGATCGAATACGGCAAGATCCCCGCCGCGCAAGCAAAGGTCAAGGAACTTGAGGCGAAATGGGACGCGATGAAAGAAAACGGCGTGCTTTTGCGAAACCGCGTGGACGAGGAGAGCGTGGCTGAAATTTTAAGCAAGTGGACGGGCATCTCGGTAAGCAAAATGCTCTCCTCCGAAAAGGAGAAATTCCTTCACATCGAGGAGCATCTAAAAGAGAGCGTCGTAGGACAGGACGAGGCGCTGCACGCCATCGCTCGCGCCGTCAAGCGCAACAAAGCCGGTCTCGTAAACGAAAATCGCCCGATCGGAAGCTTTTTGTTTTTGGGTCCTACCGGCGTCGGCAAGACCGAGAGTGCGAAAAGCTTAGCGAGGTTTTTATTCGACGACGAGCGGGCGATGATCCGATTTGATATGAGCGAGTATATGGAAAAACACAGCGTCAGCCGCCTGCTCGGCGCGCCTCCTGGATACGTGGGCTATGATGAGGGCGGACAGCTTACCGAAGCGGTGCGCAGAAAGCCCTACTCCGTGCTGCTTTTTGATGAGATTGAAAAGGCGCACAAGGACGTTTTTAATATCCTGCTTGGAATTTTAGACGACGGGCGCGCGACCGATAACAAGGGCGTTACGGTTGATTTTAAAAACACGATCATCATCCTAACGAGCAATATCGGCTCGGCTAAGATTATGGAGCTTGACGCCAAAAATGCGGACAAACCGCGCGAGGTCGCACTTGCCGAGCGCGAGGAAGCGGTAAAGAGCGAGCTGAAGAATTATTTCAAGCCCGAATTTATCAACCGCCTGGACGACATCGTGATCTTCAACGCCCTAAGCGAGGACGATCTCATCAAAATCGTGGGCATTATGTTTAAGAGTCTACAAAAAACACTCGCAAACCGCGGCATTAACGCGAGCCTAAGCGAAAATGCCAAAAAGCTCATCGCCTCGGCGGGCTTTGATATCGAATACGGCGCGAGGCCGCTGCGCAGGGCGCTTTACGATCTAGTGGAGGACAAGATCGCCGATATGATCCTAAGCGACGAGATCAAAACGGGCGATCGGATCGAAATCGGCGCGCATGACGGCGAGATCGAGATAAAGAGAGTGAAGTAAAATTCTGCGGAATTTATCCTGCGGGGTAAATTCCGCGCTCCTGCTAAGTAAAATTGGCGAGGTAAATCTAATACTTTATTAATATAAATTGGGCGAATAATCTATCTCCTTGGGAATTGAAACGAGAATGCATTAGAGAGCTTTTAAGACAAGGAAAAAGTAGAATTCCATCCCGTTGGGAATTGAAACGCGAAATAGCTATACTGCCCGCGTAGTCTATTGAGGTAGAATTCCATCCCGTTGGGAATTGAAACTCGGCATCTTGGAACGTTTTTACCTTTGCACTACTGTAGAATTCCATCCCGTTGGGAATTGAAACTCCGTTTTTCGCTCATCAATCCGTCGTATTTGAGCGTAGAATTTCATCCGGTTGGGAATTGAAACCTGGAATAAGAGCCTACGACTTTCGTTCCTTGCGGGGTAGAATTTCATCCGGTTGGGAATTGAAACGCCCCACACCAGTAAAATATTCATACTCGCGTAAAAGTAGAATTCCATCCC
>NZ_CALEDC010000425.1 GCF_937949835.1 uncultured Campylobacter sp. | reverse complement strand
CGATGACGATACTTTCTGTGCTTGAATTTCGTTAGAATTTGGCTCATCTAAATTTAAAAGGGCGGAATTTTTATCAATCGAGCCTTTTTGCGGCTCGGAAAGGTCTGCACAAACGATGATTTTAACGCCCTCGCCGTCGTTATAAACTTCGCCTTTCAGCCCCAAATCCACGGCGAGTTTATAGACGAACGGGCGAAACCCGACCCCCTGCACCGCTCCGAAAACCTCAAATTTAGCCGCTTTCATCCACGTGCTTTCATAAATTATGCGCCGCAGTAGCTGTTTTGCAAGCAAGTTGCGCTCGCAGCGGGCGGACAAAGCGTTCCGAACGCTGCAAAATATGCTTTAAATTTAATAAAATTTGATACTACAAGCTCGCCGCGTCTGCCAATTTTTTGAAATTTCACGCGAATTATCGCACAAAATTTGGCCCGCACGGCGCGGCCGTCAATACCGCAATGCCCGCGCAACTCGCTGTTTTGCGGATAAGATTTAAGAGTTTTGCCAAAAATTCGCATATATGCCCGATCTAGCCAGCTTGAAGCGCGAAGCTGTCGCTAAAGCTCGCGTCAAAATTTTTGCAAAGCTTAAGCATTAAATCCGCAAATTTGCGCCCGCTAAACATCGCTCCGCCGAAGATCAAAACGTCAAAGTCCTCTTTGCGCTCATCCGCCAGATCGCTTAAAAAATAGCCCAAACTATCGAAAAATCCGAACGCAAACAGCTTTTCATTGGCGCCTGCGAGCGCATAGCTCATCGCCGAGCGTAAAATTTTATCCGCTTGCACGCAGCCGCGCTCATCGGTGCAAAAATCGAGTCGCACCCCTTTGCCGCCCGCAAAATCCTCCGCAGCCGCCATCAAAAACGCCGCATCGCGCCCCCAGATAAGCTGTGCGGCGACGCTAAAGATACTGTAAAATCCCGCATTTGCGCTTTTTAAAATTTCATCGATTTTTGCGGCGTTTACGTTAAATTTGGCGCTGAAATTTTCAAGCAGCTTTGCGCCCGTTTCATCCGCGCAAATTTGAGCCTTAAGCTCGTCAAAGCTGCGCGGCAGATTAAATTTAAGTAGAATTTTTTTAGAGCTTTCGCCGTAAATTGCGATCTCGTCGTCCGCGCCCACCCCCAAAAAGCAGCGCAAAACGCGTTTTTTGGAGTCGTTTAAAACCCCCCTCTCGCGGCACGTAAGCGCAAAAAGAGCGGAGTTTTTATCGTTTGAGTTTTTCAGATAAGAGCTTGCGCTGCCGCTTAAAAAATCCTCGTTTTGCACGATCAAAAAGCCGTTTTGCAGCGGCGCGACTTTAAAAATTTTATCTTTTTGCGCCGCGCTTTCGCATTTTGCGCTTAAAAAATAGATCCCGTCGCTTGCCAAAGCGCGCCCCAGCGCAAACACGAATATGTCGCCCGCAAGCTTTACGTCAAAAAATCTAGGCGCATCCTCGTGATTTTTTCTAAAGATTGCATTGGTTTTTAGGCTTATGAGCGGCTTTTCGAAGGCTGCGAGCGCGATTTTGCTCTTTTCATCGCTCACAAAAATCCCATCCAGCGCGCCCACTCCCGCGGCTATCAAAAAATCGGTGCTAAAATCCACATCCGCCTTGAGCGTGAAAGTTGCGCCGCCGCGCTTAATCTGCACCTGCTGAGCATGAAATAAGTTTATGCGGCAAAACTCCAGTAAGCAAGCAAAATTCTCCCTACTTACCGCTTCAAATTTTCCCTCATGAAGCACGCTAGCGCCGCTTATTATTTCGAATTCGTTTTGAGACGGCTCGGCGTGAGCGAGGTATTCCTTCATCACTCGCGGAGTAAAATTATTAAATTTAGCCGCGCTACGGGCGTTTGAAATTTCATCCTCAAAAAATTTGCTTAAATTGCCCGAGGAGGCATCTTTAAACGTGCCGTTAAATTTCAGCGCTTTCGCTTCGGCGCCGCCCTCGTCCACCACGCGCACGGAGGATTTTGCCAAAAATATAGAGTTTGGAATCAGCGGCATCGCCTCGTCGCTAAATTTTAAAATTTCATCCTCGCCGCCGCGCACGAAAAGGCTTATTAAGCTCGCCTCTTTTTTTAGGCAAAACTCAAGTGCGCTTTTGCGAGCATAAAACAGCAAGAAGTGCGCTATTAGCGCATTTTCATTAAGGTAGTTAAACTCATATGCTACTATCATCTCGCCCCCTTTTTGCAAATCGATCCGCGATATCTTGGGCGCTAAGATCGGCGATTTTTTCATGCGCGAAACCAAGATTCGATAGGTACCTAAGCGCCGTTTTTTCCATGATTTTTGAGGACTGCAATATCACGGAGCTTAGCTTAAAGCTCGCCTCCTCGATGCGCTGCGGCACGACCGCTAGAATTTTAACGTGAGGCAGATCGCCGCAAAGATCCATCATCTGCAGGGTTTGAAGCATTTCGACCTCGTGTGCCGAACCACTCCAGCTGATCTGCTTAGGCATCGCGTCGTAGTCGAAAAAATACACCTCGCCGCCCTTTGCGCCGTCCGCGTCTATGCAATCTACGAGCAAAATTTCATCAAATTCCGCCATCGTAGGCATCAAAAAGCTAGCCAGCGTCCCGCCGTCGATAAATCGGATCTGATCCGCACTATCGCTCGGCGCGGCGAGATTTTCGGCGACAAAGTCCGCATTAATAGAGCTTTGTGCTGCGGAATTTATTGCTAAATTTTGCGAAGTAGAATTTGAAGCGGAATCCTGCTTTGCGGAATTTTCTGAAGTAGAATTTCGGTCTAAATTTACTGCTGCAAAATTCTGCTCGGAGATAAAATTTTCATCCGCAGAATTTTGCGAAGGGTCGCGCTCTATGGAATTTTGCGAGGTAGAATTTTGTATCGCAGAGACTTGGGCGGAATTTTGCATGAAATTCTGCGCCGTGAAATACTCGCTCGCCATAGAATTTCGTGCGGCGGCTTTAGGATAAAATTTATAGTTCTGCGCGAGCGCGCGGACGAAGTGCACGCCTATGCCCTCGTCCGCGTAGATGACGTTGCCGATACCCAGTACCAGCACCCTCAAGCGTGCTCTTCCTTTTTAAATTTATAGCCGCTTACGATCGCATCCATCGCGCCGTCCCTGCCCTTGACGGCGTTAAAGACTGCCATATAGACGTGGATCGGCACGAAGATTATGATGATATTCATGCAAAGATGATGTATCATTCGCACTTCGCTTAGACCGCCCATCGCCGCTTCCAGCGGGCGCAAGAGCCCGTATAGCGCGCCGCCGAGCCCCTCGTGATAGACGTGCACGTATAAGATCATACCCGTTAGGCAGATTACGAACAATACTAGATAAAAGCCCAGATAGGAGATGAACTGTAGCGGGTTATAAACGCCGCGAAGATGCGGGTGCTCGCCCAAAAAGATATAGTATTTGATCTGAGCGATCCAGACGCGCGGGCTAAAAAAATCCTTGATACTCAAAAGCTCTTTTCTGCTCTTTTTATCAAAGAAGAAAAGGTAGGTTTTAAAGATCGCCGCACCGATCATCGCAAAGCCGAAGATCAGATGCACGAATCTAAATTTAGCCTGCATGAAAAGCACCGGCTCGGGACTCACCTCGGGCGCGGTAAAAACAAAGGCGATATAATATCCGGTGATCACCAAAATAGTAATGCAAAGCGCACGCAGCCAGTGCGTGAGCCTAAGACCGATTGAGAACTCGTATTCCGCAAATCTTTTTTTCATCGTTTATCCTTTGCTGGGATCTACCCTATAGCAGCCAAGCTCCGCCCCTTTAGCGTCCATTACGTGCACGGCGCAGGCTATGCAAGGATCGAATGAATGGATGCGGCGGATGATCTCTAGCGGTTTGGAAAGATCGGCAAGCTTAAGTCCGATCAAGCAGGATTCATAAGCGCCCATAGCGCCGTCTTTGTCCTTTGGCGTGGCGTTCCAAGTAGACGGCACGACCGCCTGCCAGTTTTTGATGACGCCCTTTTCGATCCTGCACCAGTGGCTAAGCGCACCGCGCGGCACGTGACCGATATAGCGACCTTTGTACTCTTTGGAGTTATCGATTACATATTTTGCGCAGGTCTGCGTATCGCCGCTTTTGATGTTTGCGATCAAATTTTCTAGCGCAATCAGTCCGTTGTCGGCTACGACTTTAGCCTCGATCATACGGCACGCCGTTCGTCCGAGCGTTGAAAATACCGCCTCAAGCGGCAAACCGGCGTCTTTTAGGAATTGATCCACGACCTTTACTACGCGCTCGTTTTTCTTGGCGTAATTTACTACGATATTTGCAAGAGGTCCTACCTGAAGCGGCTTGCCGTCGTATCGCGGAGCCTTGATCCAGGTGTATTTGCCCTGGGTATCGAGCACCTTCGTATGCGCTTCTTTGCCGTGCGCGTCGATGCTCTGCCCGTCCTGAAGGCCCGTATAATTCGGCTCCTGCTCGCCGTCGTAAGGATGAAGCGCCGCATCGTTTTTATACCACGCATGCGTTGCCTCCTCGGTAATCTTGTTCTCATCGAGCTCTAAAACCTTGCTAATATCGCCGTTCATAATCATGCCGCTTTGAAATAGCCATTCGTTCTTTGAAAGCTGAAATTCTTGATGAGTCCATAAATTTGCCACGCCGATATCGTTTAGCACGCTAGGCTCGTTGCCGTAAGCCTTCGCAGCCATTACGAGATCAGGATAGTAGGCGCGATTTACGAAGTCCGCGACCTCTTTAAATTTAGACATATATTCGCCAAGTCTCGCAGGACTTAGGATATCCATCACGCAGGTGACGCCGCCTACGGTGAGGCTTTGCGGATGAGGCTGCTTCGCACCGAATATCGCCATCATCTGAGCCGCCGTGCGCTGAATGCGCAAACACTCAAGATAGTGCGAAAGAGCGATTAAATTTTGCTCCGGGCTAAGCTTATATGTTGGGTGTCCGAAGTAGGCGTTGGCAAAAGGCCCCAAAGCGCCTTTCTTAACGAAAGCGCCCACGCGATCTTGCACCTCTTTTAGTTTATCCGCACCGCACGCATAAGGGGTGTCGCAGTATTTAAACGCCTCCTCGCTCGCCTTTTTAGGATCGGCGCTAAGCGCGCTTACTACATCTACGAAATCAAGCCCGTGGAGTTGATAAAAATGCACCGGGTGATCGTGCAAAAATAGCGCGTTAGCCATCAGCGTGCGCGTCAGCAAGGCATTTAGCGGCGGAGTTATGCCGAGGGCGTTTTCTACCGCGACGATGCCCGCTTTGTAGTGCGAGAAGGTGCAGACGCCGCAAATTCTTTGCATAAAAAATCCCGCGTCGCGCGGATCTCTATTTTTTACTATGGTCTCAAGCCCGCGCCATAGCGTCGAGCTGCTATAGGCCTCGCGGACGACGTTTTCGTCATCCACTACGACCTCTATTCTTAAATGTCCCTCTATTCTGGTTATCGGATCTATTACGATTCTTTGCGACATGATTATTCCCCTTTATCTTTCTTAAATGACGCAATCGCCGCGTGTGCCGCTACCGCAACACCCGTGATCGCTAAAATTCCGACACCTATCTTATCTGCGGTAGCATCAGCGCCGAGCCCGCCGAAAACGCTTTCGTAAAGGCGATCCGCCAAAGGCTCCTCAAAAGGTCCCATATGATCCCAAAAATCAGGCTCCGAGCAGCCTATGCAGCCGTGACCCGCCTGTACCGGCCAGCTAGTGTGGGAGTTGAAACGCTCGCGCGAGCAGTTGTTAAACGTATAAGGACCCTTGCAGCCTACTTTATAAAGGCAGTATCCGTCCTTCGCGCCCGCATCGCCGAAGCTTTCTACAAACTCGCCCGCATCAAAATGTCCGCGACGCTCACACAGATCATGTATTCGCAGCCCGTAAGCCCATTTCGGTCGGTTGTAAACGTCAAGGCTTGGAAGCGTGCCGAAAAGGATGAAATTTAGCACGTTGCCGACGATATTTTTTTCGCTAGGCGGACAGCCCGGGATGTTGATGACGGGTTTGTTTATGATTTTATCCAAACCTACGGCGCCGGTCGGATTCGGAGCCGCAGCTTGGATACCGCCGAAGCTCGAACAGGTGCCGATCGCAAATATTGCCGCAGCGCCTTCGGCCGCGTGTTTGCAGTGCTGAGCTCCGCTCTTGCCCTCAGGACCCACGGTTAGGAAAAATTCATTCTCGCCGCTTGGAATTCCGCCCTCTACCATCAAGATATAGCGCCCCTTGTATTTTTCGATCGCGCCCTCTAAATTTTCCTCGGCTTGCCAGCCTGCGGCAGCCATTATCGTCTCGTGGTATTCTAGGCTGATGTAGTCGAATATCAGGCTATCAATGCTAGGCGTCTCTGTGCGTAGCAAGCTCTCACTACAGCCCGTGCACTCCGCCATATGAAGCCAGATCACCGGCAGGCGATCCGCAAGCTCCGCAGCTCGCGCTACGCTCGGTGCAAATGCGGCCGGAAGCCCGAGCATCGCGGTCATCGCTCCGCTCCATTTCATAAAATCGCGACGCGAAAAACCTTTGCTCTTAAGCCTTTCTTGTATGCTTTCCTCCGCTTTTATTCGCGGCAAACGCTCAACGGCATCAAGTCTAGCCGAAATTTGAGCTAAATCAACCATAATGTCCTCCTGAAATTTAGGATATTTTTAAATGGCATTCTATCAAAATTTAGAATTCATGCACCTTAAATTTCGTTAGATTTAATTAAAATTTTATATTTATTCATCGTCTAATGGGTTTTAAATTTAAAAATAAAAGACAGATAGAAATTTAGCGCGGCTGGCGAAACGTTAAATTACGGCGGAGAAAGCATTAAATTTTATGAAGCATTAAATTTTATGAAGCATTAAAATTTACGAAGCAGTGAAATTTTATCAAGAATTTTATAGTAGCGAAAAGCAGTTCAAGATAAAGCAGGCGTAGGTTGGATGATTTTGTGCGATACTAGCAGGCGCACTGTTTGTGCGCCGCAGCGAAATATTTTTGCAAAATCATCCGTTAAATCTTTAGAAAATTTTCAAAGATCAGCTTACCAATCTCGTTGCATCTTGGATATTGATATTTAGCCCAAGCTGTTCATTGCTTAGCCCAAGTGCAAGGCCTACCAGCTGAGATAGGTGGATGATCGGCTTTCTTGCCTTGGAGTTCATCGCTTCTTGGTATCGCTCCTGATAGATATCAAGCTGCATCTGACATAGCGGACAAGGGGTAACTACGACGTCGGCTCCGTGCTCGGCAGCGTCATTTACGATCTCGCTTGACATTTTAGATACGGACTTTACCGCAGGATAGCTAGCGTGAAAGCCGCAGCAATCAAGGCGTTTTTCAAAAGGCACTATCTGAGCACCAAGTGCGCTAACTACCGCTTCAAAGCTTTTAGGATTGGTTGAGCTTTCTTTTTTAAGCTCGCGCTCCGGTCTTAATGAGTGGCAGCCGTAAAATAGCGCTACCTTTAAGTTTGTTAGTGGTCTAACGACTTTAGCTTTTAATGTATCTAAGCTTTGATATAGCACCCAAAGCAGACTCGTTATCTCGGTACTTCCCTGATACTGCATACCGCCCTCTTTTAAAAAGGTATTGATATAGCTTTTGGCTCCCTTATCCAAAGTTAGCTTTGCTTTAGTTAGAGTTAGCATACAGGTGGAGCAGGTAGTTAGCAGAGGCATATTCATACCCTCGGCTAGCGCGATGTTTCTGGCATTAGCTACTAGGCTTGCCATAGGATCGACGCATTGAGCTTGACTAGCCCCGCAGCAGCTCCAGCCTTTTATCTCGTGAAGTTTAATACCCAGCACCGGAGCGATCGCTTCAAGTGAAATTTTAGATTCCTTTGCGGCTTGACTTAAAACGCAACCCGGGAAAAATGCAAATTCGTTATTCATCCTCTCCTCCTTATTCTATCTCACCGCTAGCTTGAGCCTTGCGTGCGGCCTCTATCATCTTAACGAGCTGCGCATGTCCCTCGATCTCCTCTTCGCCGAAAGCATGAAGAGGATTCATCTTGCCCGCAGCCATTAAATTTGCCGCTACGTCCATCTTACCCATATTTGCAAATAC
>NZ_CALEDC010000424.1 GCF_937949835.1 uncultured Campylobacter sp. | reverse complement strand
CATAATTTACGGCGTTTATTTCGCGAAATTTTACGCTGTCGCGCAGTGAAATTTTATAGCGAAATTTAAATCGCGTCCATAAAATTTTATCTCTCTTACGGCACGGAATTTTTAAAATTTCGCGCCGCTTAAATTTATACCGGAATTCCGTCTTTGCTCCATTTAACAATCTGCCACTAAAATTTAATCGCAAATTTATCCAAGTCTAAATTTTAAAATTTCGCCGCCGTTCGTAAAGCCCGCAAGCGTCATAATCCATCTTAAATTTAAAAGGGGCAAAATGAGCGCGAGCGAGCTGGAGAAGATCAGACTGGGGCTTTTGTATAAGGCGAAAAGAAATACGATCTTCGCGGCGGCGTGCATGCTCTTTTACGGCGCGTTTTTGTTATACAAGCTACGCGACGGAGGAGAGATGGCAGATTTGTTGCCGCTTATCGGATTATTCGCGGTTGTTCTTATAGTAGCCGTTTTGTGCGATGAAAGCTCCATAAAAGCTAAGATAATCTACGCTGCCTGCCTTTTTGCTATGAGCCTATTTCTAAACGATTTACAAAATCGCCCCACGATTTCCAAATATATCTTACTCGCGATTATAATTTTGATCTTGGCTGCTTATAGCTTATTTGTATTATTTAGAGTGCTTAAACGAGCTTATTCGATAAAATTTCGGCGCGCTTTTAAAGAGCATTATCTAATGCCTTATTTCAAGGCGTTCGGCTATCGATACGATATTGAAGGCAGTATCGATCCCGCCAAGCTTAAGCTCTCCGGGCTCTTTTTTCGACTAGATAAATTCAAAGGCGGTAACGACAGGGTCTCGGGCGTTTATGACGGCGTGAGTTTTGCCTTTTGCGACGTGAGCTTATTTAATAGATTTTCGGAAAGCGAAATCCTCGGCACCTTTTTCTACGCGGAATTTAACAAACGCATAAGCGCCAAAACCCTGATTTTTCCCGCTCGCGCCGGCGCGCCGAACACAGGCGGGCTAAAAAAGATCGATATGGACGATGCGGAGTTTAACGCCGCCTTCGCCGTGTATTGCGAGGACGCGGCGGGCGCGATGTATATTCTAACGCCCGCCTTTATGCGGAGGCTCTTGCGCTTCGCAGGTGCCGTAGCCGCGCCCGTTAGCCTTAGCTTCGCAGATAGCAAAATTTATATTTTCGTAAATACGGGGCGCGACAATTTCGAGCCCGACATAGACGAAAGCGTGTTGCGCCGCGACCCTGCCGCACTAATTAAGCGCGAGCTTTCGCACTTTTTAGCGATCGTAAAAAACCTAAAACTAAACGAAAGAATTTGGAGCTAGCGGGCGGCTAGCCGCAGCTTTGTGTGTCACAGCCTCGCGCACTATAGCTTCACGCTCCGTGCTGCGACCTCACGCGCCGTAAAATTTGAAATTTTAAAATTCCGCTTTTTGATTTCGTGCTTTGAAATTTTAAGGCGCGTAAAATCCCGCGCGTTTT
>NZ_CALEDC010000423.1 GCF_937949835.1 uncultured Campylobacter sp. | reverse complement strand
TTGGAAAAAAATAAACTGGATTTTATCAAAGAAAATTCGAAAGAGTATCATATAGGCGACATAATTAAAAATAATAAGATTACGTATGCAGATAAAATTAAGGGGATTACAAGTATATTTAGTCACGATAATCTGCCTAGCACTCTTAAAATTTTAAATAAAGCAGGAACGGCAGGGCTTATCTTGGGCGCAGGAGTAGCTTCGTATGAGGTTGCACAAGCTATAAAAGATGGAGATACGAAGCGAGCCTCTGAGATTATAGGCGAATATGGGGCATCTATGGGAGGAGGATATCTTACAGCAAAAGCAGCTTTGGCTACAGTAGGGGGAACGGTAACATTAGGAACATTCCTGCTTACAATGGCAGTTAGTATCGGAGGAAGCGAACTGGTTTTATATCTTTACAAGAATAGAGACATCCTTTCATATTTTATTAATCCTGCAGATGACAGATGGGATGGAAAAACTCCTTTTACCGATTTTTGGTCAAGTATGCTTAAGGGAGAAAGAAGCCCTAAAGAAATATTGGAGATGGCTTCTTATTTATTTAATCCATACGATCCCAACTGGGAAGGTAAAGATTCTGAAAGAGTTGAGTGGTTTAAAGCTTTTTTATCTCCCTATCTAGACGATTTGAGTAAAACCCTCCAAGAGACCAAAAATTTTTGGTCTCAATTCCTCGGCTCTATTTTTAACTTCTCCATCTACGACCCTCTCGCCCTTGATCTCAACGGTGACGGCAAGATCGGCATCAGCCCGGCACCTAACGGCGGAGCCTACTTCGATCATAACGGAGATGGGGTATCTCACAGATCATCTTGGATAAGCAAAGAGGATGGAATTTTAGCCTACGATCGTAACGGCAACGGCAAGATAGATGACGGCGGCGAGCTATTTGGAAATTTCACGCAGATAAAAGATAAAGATGGCAATCAAAGACTAGCTAAGGACGGCTACGAAGCTTTAAAGGAATTTGATAGCAATAACGACGGGCTTATAGATAATAAAGACGATAATTTCAAAGATCTTAAAATTTGGCAGGATGCGAACTCTAACGGGATCTCAGACGAAGGCGAGCTAAAGAGCTTAGATGAGCTAGGCATCGCTAGTCTTAGCCTAAACCACAACGAGGTAAACGAAGATCTGGGAGGCGGCAACACCCTAAGCCTAAAGGGAAGCTACATTAAAAAAGACGGCACCGCTCATAGTATGGGTGATCTAAATTTCAACGTCGATACGATAAACTCTAAATTTAAAGACGGGGCGCCGTTAAGCTCCGAAGATATGGCTAGAGCAAATATCAAAGGCTTTGGGCTACTAAGGGATCTAAGATCGGCCGCTGCATTAAATAAAGATCTTGCTGCCGCGCTAGATAGCTACTCTCGCTTAAGTACCAAAGAGGAGCAGCTCAAGGCTCTGCCTGCTCTTATAAAAGCCTGGAGCGAGACTGCGGTAAGAAGCACGGGCGGAAATTCTAATGCCGCGGGCTACGAAGTAAGCCTAAAAGGGGTAAAGCTTCCGAGCAATGTAAATCTAGGCGCAGGATCAAACATCAATGTAGATGCAGACGGT
>NZ_CALEDC010000422.1 GCF_937949835.1 uncultured Campylobacter sp. | reverse complement strand
CGCCCCACAGCGAGGATATCCGAACGACGATCTGCGCCAGAGACTAGATGAAATAGGCATTTTTAACGAGGAGTTTTAGGATGAACGCAAGAAGTTTTTTGGGAGATGAAAAAATAGGCGCGCTGATGCAGCAGGGATATTCACCCGAGCAGATCACGAACTACGCTAAAACCGAATATTATAAGCAACAGGGCGCGCAGCAGGCGAATTTAACCCCGCAGCCAAACACAGCAGCCGTGCCGCCCGCACCGCAAAATATACAGCAAACTCAGGGCTACACCCGAGTGCCGATAAGAGACGAGCAAACGGGCGAAGTCGTGAATTCCGCACCTAAATTAGGGCTTGACGGGCGCCCAATCCCTGCCGCTCCTACACCTGGGCGTAGCGAGGAGGCGCGAGCCAAAGAGAAAAAGAACCGATTTTTAGGCGGGGCTTTGGATGGGCTAGAAATGGAGGCGAAAACCATTCTTGATAACTCATTTTTCGGAAGCGGCGAGCCCGCAAAAAGCAAAGATGAAATTTTGAAAGATAGGGTAGCAAAAGCATCTAGCAGGTCTCTTTTTCAAACCATAGCGGGGGATGAAAAAGACGCTGCAGAGCTACAAAAAGATTTAGACCACATCGCGAAAAATGCAGGATATGATTTAGGCGCGGTGCAAACCAGCGACGGCAAAATTTATTTTGGAGCCCGAGGCGCGGACGGACGAATTATTCAAAAAGAGGTCACTCCTAGTCTTTGGGATGACTTAGCCGCACGCAAGACCGAGATAGCGGGAGGCGTTGTAGGTGCAGGGCTCGCGCCGTTTACTGGCGGGGCTAGCCTTGTGCCTATGCTGGCTATGAGTGCAGGCGGCAGTGCGCTAGGCTCAATGAACGACCTGCGCCAAAAGGGAGAAGCGACGGGCAGAGAATACGGCGCGAGCGATTACGCCTCAAGGGCGCTTCAAGCCGCGGGAGAGGATGCCTTGGGTGGCGTAGCGGTCGCGGGGGCAGGTAAGCTCATAAAAGCCGCAGCGCCTGCGATTAAACAAGCGGGCGAGAGGATAGTAAGCCCGGTGGCGAAAAACGCGGCAAAAATTGCGGATAATAACATTTTAGTAAATTTAATGCGTAGGGGCGTAACCGACAATATCGAGGGAGCCGAGGCGCAATATATCAAGTCTATGGGCGGAGAGGCGGAGGCTCTTAAAAATTTAGCCGCGAGTAAAAACGCATTGGGCGAGGAGGGATTTAAAAATTTTGCTAATGCCGAGCGATCTCTGCAAATCCCAAAAACGGGGAACGAGGCTATAGATAAAAGCATAAACTACATAAACGAAAAGGGAATTAAACCCGCCGAACAGACTATCAGGCGCGTAATTCAAGGGGAAAATTTAAACGAAAGAGAGGCGAACTTACTCGCAAGCGCTCTAAGCAACGATAAGGGCGCCGATCTAATCACAAGAAGCGTGGCGGGCGATGCCGACGCTTTCGCAAAGACCCAAAAGATTATGACGAAGCTAAACTCAAGTTTTGTAAAGAATATCAATGAGAGCTTTAAAGATGCTCCGAACGTAGTGCAGGTTTTTAAAG
>NZ_CALEDC010000421.1 GCF_937949835.1 uncultured Campylobacter sp. | reverse complement strand
AAACCTCCGAAAAAACCCTGCTATCGCTTATCGCAGCAAATTCGCCTACGCAGCCAATCTTCTTCTGCCTTTAGCACGTCTTGCACTTAAAACTCTGCGACCGTTTTTTGTTTTCATGCGGACGCGAAAGCCGTGAGTACGCTTTTTAGGGGTATTGTGGGGTTGGTACGTTCTTTTCATAACTGTTCCTTTAAGAAAATGTAAAGCGGAGATTTTATAGAAACTTTACTTAAAAACCGATAAACAAAAGCAGCCCTAGCGCCGATAAGCGTCGCCTTGCAGCTTTTTACGGCGCAGTTTTAAGTCCTTCTCATTTTTATTGTTTCGCTCCTTGATATCTTGCATCGGCTGTTTTTTAATCGAAAAATCATCGTGATCGCCTACGCCTTTTGATTCACGTTGCAAATTATTTTGCAGGCTTTGCCTATCTAGTTCATTTTTTTGACGATTTAGCATAATTTCATTATGGTTTTTCTCAAATTCCGATTGTTTATCGTTCGCAACGTAAGCGCTGGCACCAAGGCTTACTGAGTCATCTTGCGCTCTTAGTGCCGTGGAATCAGCAAATATCGCGCTGCAAAGCAACCAAAATATCAAAGCCTTTTTCATTTGCGTTTAAATTTACCTGCCATCGCGCGATAAATCGCCGCCTCATTTTGTAGCGTCAAATATCTTTGATTTAGCTCGTTTATCTTAGCGTTTACGGCGTCGGTGCGGGCTTCTAGCATATCCTTTAGCTCGCTTGAACCTGCTTCGTATTTCGCAGCGTAAAGATCGGCAATACGCGCCTTTTCGTCATAAGCGGCACTTAAATTTTTAAGGCTAGCCAGATTGATCTGGTAAATTCTATATAAATTTAGCACCTCATTCGTAGCGTTAGAGAGCGTCTGTTCGTAATTTACGACGTTTTTGCGAAAAGCGATCTCTGAAATTTTAAGGCGGTTTTCAACCCTCGCATAATCCAAAAACGGCAGACTTATGCTTACGTTGCCACTTAAAAAATTTAGCTTGAAGCTATCGTTAGCGCTCACGCCTTGCCCATTAGTAAGCCCTGCGCCTAAATTTACGCTAGGAAAGAAATTTAACTTAGCGGTCTGTTCGTCGTAAAAGCTGGAATTTAGCCTAGCGATCGCGGCTCTAATGTCGGGGCGATTAGCAAGCGCCGTGTAAGGCACATTTAGATCAACGCCTTGGAATTCTATGGAATTTATCGAATCGGTGTTATCATCAAATTGCAAGCTGGAAGAGATGAGATTTCTCATATATTTATGATTATCCTCGATGTTTTTTTGAATGCTTAACACCTTGTTTTCAAGCCCTAGAATAGAATTTTGAATCTGCCTGTAATCTAGCTGCTCGGACTTGCCGTAATCGTATTTTGCCTTGATTATTTTTTCGATCTCTCGGTAATCGCTTAAATTCTGTTTTGTCCATTTTAGCGAATCGTTTAGATAAAGCATCTCGAAGTAGCCGCTTACGACGGAATTTATAAGAGTCAGGCGAGTATTTTCAAGGTCAAACTCGCTAGCTTTGGCGTTCCAGCCCTCGGCATTTACCGCCGAGCGGATTTTGCCGAAAAGATCAAGCTCATAGCTTACGTTAAAGCCCGAACTATAGGTTTTGTTCCAATTCGAGCCGGTGCTTATGTCGCGATTAGCGCCCGCACTCCACGAGCTGCTTAGCGTAGGAAAAAGATCAGCCCTGCTTAGCCCTAAATTTGCATAAGCACTCTCAACGTTTAAAGCCGCTGTTTTTAGATCGTAGTTATTCGCAAGGGCTTGATCTACAAGCTTATTTAGGTATGATTCGCCATATTTTTTATACCACAGCGTATCAATTTCATAGCTTGCATTTTCGTCCTTGAAATGCTCTACAGGTTTAAATTCGACCTCACTTTGATTTGAGGCACAACCGCCGATAAAAACAGCTAAAACGCCGCTTAAAATTACTTTGGAATTTATCATTTTCTCTCCTTGGTTATTCTTGTGCTAAAGCATCTATCGGATTTAATCTGCTGGCGTTTCTTGCCGGCAGATAGCCGAAAACTATACCGATCGCGGACGACGCCGCAAAGGCGATCACGAAAGGCGCAGTAGTAAATTTCATCGCAAAATCCGGGCTTATGGTATTAAACGCAAATCCAAGCGCCAAAGCGATTAAAATTCCCAAAGCTCCGCCTAGCGAGCAAAGCAAGATCGCCTCTATCAAAAACTGCTGCAAGATATTGGATTGCTTCGCGCCGATCGCCATTCTTATGCCGATTTCGCGCGTGCGCTCGGTAACGCTTACGAGCATGATATTCATCACGCCGATACCGCCGACGACGAGCGAGATCACCGCGATCGAGGAGATCAGAATCGTCATCGTGCCTACGGTACTTTCGACCGTTTGCTTAATAGTATCCGCATTCATAGTATGAAAATCTCGCGAGCCGTGCCTTTGGATAAGCAGCTGAGTTAGGCTCTCTTCAGCCACATGAGTATCGACGTCGTCTTTTATTTTGATAGTGATCGAGCCTATTTTTCGATCGCCCGTAATTTTATTCATCACGGTTGAATACGGCGCGTAAATTCTTAAATTTTCGCTACTTCCGAAGGCGTTCTTATCCTTACCCGAAACGCCTATGATTTTAAGCGGCTTGCCGAAAAATAGAATCGTCTTGCCGATAGGATCGGTGTTTTTGAAAAATGTTTTTTTAGTGTTTGGATCGATAATCGCGACAGAGGCAGAATTTTTAATATCATCGTCGCTAAAATTTCTACCATCTTCTATATCTATGCCATTAACCGCCAAAGAATTCACGCCGCCGCCGCGCAGTTGAGCCTTGGAGCTTAAATTAGCATATGTTGCCGTACCGCTTGCAGAAGCATTTGGTGTGGCATAATCGACGTAGGGCTGGCGCGCCAAAACTTTAGAATCGCTTATCGTAAGGGTGCTCACGAAGCCCGCACGCACGTCGCCGAAATTTTTACCGGGAAAGATATCAATCGTATTGGTGCCAATTTTACGGATCTCGGATAAAATTTTCTCCTCCGAACCCTTACCGAGAGCTACTACGCAGATAACCGAGGCGATGCCGATGATGATGCCTAACATCGTCAAAATCGATCTTAGTTTATGCGAAAATATCGCGCTAATGGACATTTTAAAGCTCTCGATGAGCTGATCTTTGCAAAATATAAAGGAATTTTTAGTTTTAATCTCCTCTTTTTTGCGCTCAAAAACCCGCCCAGCTTTTCTT
>NZ_CALEDC010000420.1 GCF_937949835.1 uncultured Campylobacter sp. | reverse complement strand
CGGAATTTAGCGAAAAATTTTAAAACCAAGCTCGTGATCAGTATATCTTGCTACATGAAATTTAAAAGCTAGAATTTTACCGCACAAAATTCCGTTGCGTCGTGAAGCTTTTTAGAAAAAATGAGCAGGTTTTTAGCACCGAGCAAACAGCGTCAGATAAGCGGCGCTAAATTTAACTTATTTTTGGAGGATTATGCGAAATAGGCAGCCCTACATCGAAGGCAGGATAGAAAACTTGCACGTCCGCATCCTTAGGCAGGAGATCGAGACGCTCGTGCTTTTTGAGATCGACGGCGTTCGCTTTCGTATGCGTTGCAGGTCGTTCTCGTTTAAGCAGGGCGATTTGGTGCGCGTAAAATACTGCAAGCAGGGATATTTAGGCAGCCTTGTCGCCTTGGAGGTCGAGCGCCGCAGAACGCCTTTGGAATATGCTCGCGATTTTGCGTTGATCGTGCTGGATGCCGCAAGACGCGCGCTATATTTAGTTTGGGACATTTTGACTACGTTTGGTCTAATTTTTTTCGTCACGGCGGTGTTTTACGCGATCTACCTTGCGCCCCAAAAAGACGCATTCTCAAACCTAGGCGATTTTTTCTACACTTGCGCGGAGCTTACGCTTGTTGCGATGATAATTCTGGCATACATTTATGCGATCGTCCGCGCTATTGAAAGGCGTGCGCCTCGCTTGGTGCGGATATTTTGGATGTGCACCTACTTTGCTACATTCCTTATGTTTTTTACCGCCGTTTTTATCATCGCGCTTGTGATATTGCTTTATGTTTGTGATATCCTGGGTTTTGGGGATTATTTCTTTTCTTGTTTAGTGCTCGCATTCGTGTGTTCGTATGCGGTCTGCTCTACTTGCATGCAAAAACTCTCATCATGGTGCAAACGTCGTAAAAAGTAGTGCCTCCGCCGCATAAATACATAATGCGGAATTTCATAATTCGTTTCTTTAAATTTTGCCGGTAGAATTTCACGTTGCGCTATAAATTTATGCGCTGCTAAATCGTAAAATTTTGTCTCATGGGGAAATACGGCGAGCGATAAAATCCAGTCACATTAAGAATCATACCGCCGCAAAATTTACGTTTTTCAAAATCGCCTCTAAGTTTTCTGATTGTTTTCCGTTTATTTCAAAGCTTGCGGAAGCTCAAACAAGCCAAACTTGCTTGAGCCCAAAATTCTGATAAAATTTAATCGCGCTTCGCGCCGGTGCTTAAGCAACCGATTTAAGAGAGGCTGACCTAAAACGTTACCTCCCAGT
>NZ_CALEDC010000419.1 GCF_937949835.1 uncultured Campylobacter sp. | reverse complement strand
AGTGTGCAGTATCACTATCGGAGATCCGAGAGATATGGAATTTAGCGGTGAAGATATATGGATCTTGCACTACAAGGGTAAAGATATAGAAATCGATCTGAGGAATATACATAATGAATATACCGGTAAAAAAGATACGGATAATCCGTTTATACTAATATATGAGCTAGAATCCATAAGAAGCGATCTTGGGGATATAACAAAGCAGGAGATTGTAGATATTTTAAAAGAAATTTTAAATGAGTTTAAGGGGGGGGGGTGTCCGTAACGACTTCTGTACCTAAAGAAAATATTCAAGTAACTTTCATATCAAAAATTTAAAGAAAAGGGGATAAAGTGGCGTTTGTAGCGGAGTATATTTCTAAAGAGGATATTAAGAAATATGATATTATAAATCGTGTAGATCAGCGCTTGGCAAAATATCATTATGATCCACAGGGGCCTAATGAAATAAAGTGGTTAGACTGGGTCATCGACAGGCAAAGAGATATTTGGCTTATCTTTGTTTGTAGCCCGCATCTGCCTGATCCAAGAGACGGATATACTGGAGAGATGATTTGGCTGCTTTATTATAAAGGTAGAGAAATCGAGCTTGATATTAGACGGGTCTATGACGAAACCACAAGTAAAATGCTAGTCGATAATCCGTTTTTTATCAAATATAAGCTAGAAAATATAAATTCTAGTATTGACGGAATTTCATTGGACGAGCTTTATAAAATTTTAAAAGAAGCTCTAACGGAATACGGTAATCGCGGTATTGACGGTAGAGAAAATTTACCAAAAGAGCATGAAGTCGTAACTTTTCTGCACGATTAAGAATGCTTGCGTGTATTAGAATTTCGGTCGGAATTTTGTTTTAAAAAGGGACTTAGCGTATATTTAAGCATTTTCGGGCTTATCGTAAGCACGATTTTGCAGATAATTTTTTAAAAAATTATGGACAGTAAGGCGGCTAAAGTAGTGAAATTCCAAAAGCAGCCAAATAGACAAATAGATAAAATTTTGAAATTTTAAAACTACGTCCGCTTAAATCAGCGTCGGCTTTAGCTTGCGTGCCGAAAAGTCGGGCCTATCGCCGCGAGCTAGAGCGATGAGCTCATCCGTCGCAATTAGATAAAAGCCCGCGAGATCTCTGCCGAAAAGCCTTTGGATTTCATCGCTTCTGCCGTCTAAAAAATCAAGCGCGAGCTTGGAATTTACTAGCAAAAAATCGCTTCCGCTGTCAAACGCGTCAAATAAAATTTCGCCCCCCAGTCGCAGCGCGCACTCCCGCTCACGCTCGTATATCTGCGCTCCAAGCGGCGCGCCTTCACATTCAAAGTGCACGATCTGCGCGCCCAGCCTGCTAGCCAGCTCCTCCGCAGCCTCGTCGTACCATACGGCGACGTTAAAGCCGCTAAAATCGTGCTTAGCGCCCGCTGCGTCAAATTCCGCCATGCTCTGCGCGCTTAAAATTTTATTGCTGCGCGCCGGTTCGTATTTCAGAATATCGCAAAACGCCCTGTATGCCGCGCGGTCGTCAAACTCCATCCCCACGGCGTCGCACTTCGTAAAATACGCCATCTGCGGCTCGATGATCTCCAAAATCCTCATGCGCTCGCTCGGATGCGTCTGCATCAGGCGGTGCGCGAAGATAAAGGCGCTGTTGCCCAAAAACTCTTGTGAGCATGCGGGGATTTTCGTCGAGTAAAAATAGGGCGCGAGGCTTTTGTAAAACTCGAAATCAGAGACATCTGCGATGCTTTCAAAGGCTTTAAATTTATCCAAAAACGCCCTTGGCTCGCAGCGCAGATCTTTAATCGCCTCTTTTTCGCTAAGAGGCGCGATGATTAGCTCGCTTCCAAAGTGCGCTATCAGCGTATCTAGCGGCTCTTTTACGCTTACGGTGGTGCCGCTGATTTTTACAAATTCCACTCCCTGTGCGCTAAAATAGGGATCGTGCGCGCAGATGTCGTCAAGCAGTGCCGCAAGATCGGCAAAGGGTGCGCTTTCATAAACATAGGGCTTGAAGTAGCTTGCGACGTCGCAGCGAGGATCGAAGCGAAAGAGCCTGATTAGCATTTTTCATCCTTTTTTTATGGCGAATGATACTAGAATTTGCCTTAATAATGAGTTTTTTAGGCTCAATTTTATAAAATTGCGCCTTAGATTAACGCAAAGGCCGGCTATGAAAAATTTATACACCCTAAATCACGCGCCGATAAATGCGCATTTTAGTAAAAATTCCAGCGATTTCGTCGTGCGCGAAGTGCCGCTTTACGAGCCTAGCAATGAGGGCGAGCACTGCATTTTGCTGCTGCAAAAAAAGGGCATTAGTACGCACGAGGCGTTGCGGATTTTAAGCGAACATACGGGCGCTAAGATGCGCGAGTTCGGCTACGCAGGGCTCAAGGATAAGCAGGGCCTTACGACGCAGCACATTAGCATGCCCGCTAAATTTGAGCCCGCGCTGGGCGGATTTTCGCACGAAAGCCTTAAAATTTTAAGCGTGCAAAGGCACAAAAACAAGCTTAAAATCGGACATCTAAAGGGCAACGACTTTTTCATCCGCCTAAAAAAGGTCCTGCCGCCCGACGCCGTCAAGCTCGCAGCCGCGCTAGATACGCTAGGGCGCGAGGGCTTTGCGAACTACTTCGGCTATCAGCGCTTCGGCAAGTTTGGCGACAACGCGGCGCAGGGCGAGGAGGTGCTGCGCGGACAGAGGCGGCTTAAAAACCCCAAAATGCGCGACTTTCTAATCAGCGCCTATCAGAGCGAGCTTTTTAACCGCTGGCTTAGCAAGCGGGTCGAAATTTCAAAATTTGCGGCGGAATTTAGCCTTGGCGAGTTAGCTAAAATTTACGGACTAAGCAAGGAGGAGGCGCGCGAGATCGCGGCTCAGCCGCAGTTTTTTAAGCTTTTAAGGGGCGAGGTTTTAGGACACTTTCCCCGTGGCGCGTTTTTTAGCTGTGACGATCTGGGCGCTGAGTGCGAGCGGTTTGCGAGGCGAGAAATCACGAGCGCAGGCCTTATCGTGGGGCGAGCGAAGCTGCGAGCTAGCGGGCTTGGCGGCAGATTTGAAGATGATATTTTCGCGCCTGCTCGCGAGTTTGAGGCACAGATGAACGGCTCGCGCAGGTTTGCGTGGAGCTTTATGGAGCGCGTGCAGCACGCCTACGATGCGCAAAATGCGCATTTTAGCTTCAGTTTTTACCTGCCGAAAGGCTCTTACGCGACGGTCGTTTTGGAAGAAATTTTGCACCGAGATATATTTGAGGGCGCCGCGACGGACGAGGATTGAGCCGCATCGCGCCGCGGATTATGGCTCACGCGCCCTATGTCACGTCCGCGCCAAACCGCGCCGTAGAGTAGGGTTCGCACCACATTTACGCTACGTCGTAGCGCACCGCACCGCGCTGCAGAATAGGGCTCGCGCGTCCCATGTCACGCCCACGTCAAACCACGCCACGTCGCGGTGCACCACGCTGCACGGAATTTTAAATCTTGGCTGCGTGGATTTAAATTTGCGTGATAGATAAAATTTTATGAAATTTATGAAATTTTATTGCAGGAAGCGCGCCGCTTTGTCTAAGCCATAGAATTTAAAATTTTATTCGGCTCGGCCGTAGGTAAAATTTGCTAAATTTCACCTTTTTATAGTTGTCCAAATTTATTTTCGTCAATAACCAGCAAAATATTATTAAGCTTAAAATCGCTTAAGTCTTTTATCTACTATCGCTCGTTTACCATATTTTCAAAAAAATTATTCTCTTCCCAAAAGTAGCATTCTAACATTTTTAAAATTCCATTTTCCAAAAGAACCATTGCTCCTCCAATGTTTTCATCAGAAAGCATTAAATTTACATTGCCGACAAAACCGTTGTTTTTGCTTTTTTCTAATATTTTTTTACACTCGAAATGGCAATAATATCCGG
>NZ_CALEDC010000418.1 GCF_937949835.1 uncultured Campylobacter sp. | reverse complement strand
TAATACCGACGATAAATTTGTCGAATTCGACCACGCGCCGTTTGGAATTTTGGGGCTTCAAACCCTCGTGCCGCTTACGTTGCGGCTCGTAGAGCAGGGCGTCATTAGCCTTGAAGATATGGCGCGGCTGTGCTCGTTTAACCCGGCTAAAATTCTAAATTTAAAGGACAAGGGCGAGATCAAAGATGGCTTTTTGGCCGACGTCGCGATTATCGATCCGCAGATTTCGTATGTTTACGACGAGGCGCTAAATAAGTCCAAATCGCGCAACTCGCCGCTTTTCGGCAAGCAGCTTACGGGCGCTGCGGTATGCACGATCAAAAGCGGTCGCGTGGTCTATGAGTTTCCAAACGTCGTAGCGTAGGGCGCTTGCGGCGTAGAGTTTGCGAGCAGCGGCTTTGCGGGCGCGGCTTGCGGACGAGCGGCATTCGTAGCATAAACGGAGCGATTGCTTTATTTTAAATTTACGCTAGTTTAGGCGCAACGGCTCACTTTTAAAATTTTGCGGTGCGATCGATTTATTTTAAATTTGGCGGTGGCGTAGGCACGGCAACTTGTCTTTAAAATTTCATAGCGCGTTTTGCTCGGTATCGGCGCGATCTTTGATCCCGCAGCGCGATCGCCTTGCTTAAATTTAATGGTAGTCCGGATATAGCAAACTACGTTTAAAATTTTACGGCGCGATTTTTTGGTTTAATTATGCACAGCGCTGCGACTAATTCTCTTTAAATTTTTGCGTAGCTCAGTGCGGCAGTTTACTTTTAAAATTTCATAGCGCGATTGCGATTGGAATTTTTTAAAGCGGTTTGTCATTTTTAAAGTGCAAAAACCCACGTCCACAACCGCACATAGCAGGGTTTTGCGTGTGACTACAAGAGCCAAATTCCAAAACCGAAATTTCAAAAAAGGCTGCACGAAGCATGGATAAATTTCGTCCGCGCGGCCTTTAAGAGTCCTAAATTTAAAGCCTTTCAAAACCGAAATTTCATCTCATTTAAAGAAAGAAAGCACGCTAAGCCTCTATCGTCGCAGGCCGATCAAACGCCGTTACGTTCGGCAGTTCGCCTTTAAATTTCTCGATCTGCACCATGCTCGTGTGCGCGGTGTTGCTTTGCGATAGCTGCGAGCTAGGCACATCCTTGGTTAGCACGTTTATGTTGCCGTGCTTGCATAGGCTGCGCTCGCCCCAGACGGCGGGATCGTACCACGCGCCTTCGCTCACGATCACGACGTTATCTTGTGCCGTATCGCTTACCAGCGCGCCGCAGAGTATCTCGCCTCGGTCGTTGTAGATCCTCACCACGTCGCCCATTTTTATGCCGCGCGCTTTTGCCGTGGCGGGGCTGATAAGTGCTGGTTCGCGGTTTGCGATCTCGGCGTAGTTGCGGATGAGCGAGCTGTTTAGCTGCGAGTGGAGCCTAAATTTAGAGTGCGCGCCGCTGATGGCGATAGGGTACTTGCTCACGTCGCCACCCAGCCACTCAAACGGTTCCATCCACGTCGCGTGCGGCGGGCAGTCGGGATAGCCTAGCTTTTCGACCGCTTCGGAGTAGAGCTCGATCTTGCCCGACGGGGTTTTTAGCGCGTTTTTCTCGGGATCGGCGCGGAAGTCCGCATAGTTTGTGAAGTACCGCTTTTTCTCGTCTACTTGATCAAATTTAATGTAGCCCTTTTGCCAAAACTCCTCAAATTTAGGCATCGCTATGCCCATGCCTTCAGCCTTTTGAACTGCATCGGCGTAGATTTCCTTCACCCACTCAAGCTCCGTTTTGCCCTCGCTAAAGGCCTGCTCGTACTCCTCGCCCCACTGCGCGCAGATGAGCCGCGCGATCTCAAAGTCGCTCTTGCTCTCGCCTGCGGGCTTTACTAGCGGTTTAATCGCAAAAAGGTATTCGCTAGTCGAGTTTGCAAACTCGATATCCGTGCGCTCGCATTCTAGTGCTGCCGGCAGCACGATGTCGCTGAGTCTTGCCGTACTCGTCCAAAAGGGCTCGGTGGTGATGATCGCTTCGATCTTTTTCATCGCTTCGACCGCGCGGTTGGTGTCCGGGTGGCGGGTGAAGGTCGAGCCGTTGGCGTTAAACATCACGCGGATGTGCGGCATGACGTACTTTTTGCCGTTGCGCTCGATTTCTTTGCCCGGCTCCATGATCGCGTCTATGAGCCTGCTGTTTGGTATCTCATGGTATTTGGCTTTGGCTAGCTTGCCCTGCGGGGCAAGGTATTTTTCGTTTACCGCGGGATTAAAAGCCTGAAGCTTTGGCGCGATGAAGCTAATATCGGCGTTTTTATGCATCTGATCGTTCATCACGTAGCCGCGCCCCGTCTTGCCGATGTCGCCCAGCATCGCTGCTAGCGCGATGAGCGCCCAGTACGCCATCTCGCCGTGGTGCTGGCGCTGTATCGCGTAGCCCGTGACGATGAGCGTGTCTTTTTTGGCCAGCGTACCCGCTAGCTCTTTTAGCTCCTTTTCGCTCACGCCGCAAATTTTACTCGCCCACGCAAGATCTTTTTTCACGCCGTCTTTTGCGCCCGTGAAATACTCCTTAAATTTATCAAACCCGACCGTGTAGCGCTCAATAAATTCTTTGTCGTAAAGCCCGTTTTCGTAAAGATAATCGCAAAGCCCGATCAGCATCGCCGTATCGGTGCAAGGGCGCACGGCGAGATAGTGCGCGCCGAAATACTCCGCCGTTTCGTTGCGGTAGACGTCGACGCTGTAAATTTTCATCTCGCCTTTTTTAAATTTCTCTTTCATAATCTCGTAGTAGGCGTATGAGTTGTGCATCGGTACGCCGATGGCGATCTTGTTTGACACGACTGGGTTCGTGCCCCAAAACACGATCGTTTTAGCCTCCTTTACCACGCCTTCCCAGCGCGTAGGATTATGCGTCGGATCGATAGATCCCGTCACGTGAGGCAAAAACGCCGTCGCCGCGCCGTATGAGTAGCCGCCAAGCTCGCTCACGTAGCCTCCTAGCGCGTTTAGCATGCGCTTTGCGGTGCGCTGCGAGTGGCCGACCTTGCCTAGGCTACCCCACTGATAAAGCTGCCCGTAAATAGCCCCAGAGCCGTATTTATCGAAGTTTTCTTTTAAAATTTTAGCGCTTAGCTTTATCGCCTCGTCCCAGCTAACGCGCACGAAGGGCTCTTTGCCGCGAAGCTGTGGCTTTGGATTTGAGGGATCGGCTAGGAAGCTTTTGCGCACGTATGGGTATTTCACGCGCGTTTCGTTTTGGATATGATCGCTTAGGGCGTTATTTAGCACCGTCGGCATCGCGTCGCCCTCAAAGGGCTCTGTGCCCACGACCCTGCCGCCGATGGTTTGCACGTAAAACGCGCCAAATTTATTCGCGCAAAGTCCCATCTGCTCGTCAAATATCGCCTGCGCCGCCGCGCCTAATTGTTTTGCTTGCGCCGAAGCCGCAGCCAGCGCACCTAGTTTTAGAAAGTCTCGTCTTTTCATGGTTTTTCTCCGTTAAATTTAAATTTGTTTGTTGGTTTGGTTTAAATTTAGCGGGATTTATGAGGTTGAACTTTGCATCGTTTGCCTTTTAGTGTATTACGCGACCTCGCGTCTTGGCGGCGATTTTACGAAATTTAGGCTTAATTTGCCATTTATCTATGGCGTCGCGATGGAATTCTATTAGAGCTAAGCACTAGACAAATTCCGCCGCGACTATTTGGGTCAAAAGTTATACGTAAGGCTTAGATTGAAGGTGCGCGGATCGCCGTAGATCATTCGATTAGAACCGATACCCTCAAAATAGCGCTTATCGGTTATGTTATCGACGTTTAGCTGCACATCTAGGTTTTTACTCGCTTTGTAGCCTAGCATTACGTTTGCAATCGTGTAGGCTTTCTGCTCGATCCTGCCGTATGGCGAGTCGGAATAAATCTTTGAGCGATACATCGCGCCTGCGCCGATTCTAAATGTGCCGATCTCATATTTTGCAAAAAGATTTGCGCTGGTGCGGGAGGAGTCGTTGGCGTAGATATTGCCGTCAGCATCTTTGGCTTTGTAGTGCGCTAGCCCCATGCTTAGGCTTAGCGCATCGGTGATTTTACCGTTTACATCCGCTTCAAAGCCCCTGCTGGTTACTCCGCGACCCTGCCTGTAAGCGTAGGAATTTGTGCCCGTGATATACTCGTCGGTGCGGATGCCGAGCTTATCTTGTATGATCTTAAAAACGCCCAGGCTTGCTTGCAGATCGCCGTCAAAATACTCGCCTTTGATGCCCGCTTCGTAGTCCTTGCCTTGGATGGGATCAAGATATTTATTGTTTTTGTCCTTGTAGGTTTGAGGTTTAAAAATACTCGTATAACTTGCATAAAGGGTATGATGATCGTCTAAATCATAGGTGATCCCTGCATATGGAGTAATTTCGCGGGTAAAATTTCTATTATCTGCTCCACCTGTAATTTTATATTTATAGTAACTCATCCGCGTTCCTAATAAGAGCTTTAAATCCTCGGTGATTGAGAGTTTATTCGCGGCATAAATTGCTTTTTGAATAGTTTGA
>NZ_CALEDC010000417.1 GCF_937949835.1 uncultured Campylobacter sp. | reverse complement strand
CACCGCGCTAGTTCAGATCGAGAAATTCCAGGGCGAGCTTCCGCCGCTTGCGGTATTTTCACAGCCGAAATTCGGCAAAAGGAGCTAGCGATGAGACAAAATTTTAAAATTTACGCGAGCGAGCGGGGTCAAATTTCATCGCCTCGCTCAGCTAGAATTTCATCGCCGGGCTCGGGTGGAATTTCATGCGAAACGGATAAAATTTGCGCACCCGAGCGAGGTAAAATTTTATCCAAAGCGCTAGCGGCGTTTTTACTCGCGGCAGCTTGCCATTTGGGCGCGGCGGATCTTTTCGTCGCGGCTCAAACCCCGCTTCTAAACAAAGCGGGCGGCAAGGAGATCGCCAAGCTGCACGTAGGCGCAAAGCTGCAAGTGCTAAAGGACGGCAAGGACTACGTGCAGGTGCGATACGCGGGCTTCGTGCCCGAGGGAAGCAACGTAAGCTACGCAAGGCTTGGGATTTTGGAGCAAGACTTGCAAGCGCAAAATGCAAAGAGCCTAAAGACGCTAAAGACCGTGAAGGACGACTACGATAACGAATGGGCGAACGTCACCATAGACGGCTACGTCGCGAAGCTTGCAGTGACGGACGATGCGGCTAAAATTTACGACGCGGGCGAAAATCTATTCAAAGAGCGCTGCGGCAGCTGTCACGCGCTACACGGATACGACGAGTTCAACGTCAATGTTTGGCCTAGCGTGGTCGAGACGATGATACAAAACTCGGGGTTGCAGCCCGACGAATACGAGACGCTCGTGCGATTTTTGCAAAGCAAAGCGCCCGTGGAATGAAATTTAAAGCGCTTGCTATTTACGCAGCGGGCGGAATTTACTCGCCTAAATCTCGCCCGCTAAGTAAACTTAGAATTTTAATACTCGAAGTGGAATTTAGTTTTAAAATTTACAAAGTAAAGCTCTGCCCAGGAAATTTCGGCTATGGAATTTTGCGCTAGCACCCTTTTGTGCGAGTAAGCTCATTCGCCACGGCGTAAATTTCGCCTACGGAATTATGCACGGAATTCTGCTTGATTTCGCGCAGTAAAATTCTACCGCTACGCGATAAATAATAGAATTTTTCACAATATTTGCTGTAAAATTTCACGCTCGGTGGGCATTTTGCCTATATCACAAAACGCAGCAGCCGCAAAATTTCACGCGGTAGCTTTCCATTGTAGATAGAATTTCACCGCGCAAATTTTAGATTTTTAAAGCGAAATTTCAAATAAAATTCGTGCCATAAACCCATCGCGTAAATTCTATACCAAAAAACCATAACTGCGCGATATCGATACGGATTTTAATCTAAATTTTACTCATAAATTTTGAG
>NZ_CALEDC010000416.1 GCF_937949835.1 uncultured Campylobacter sp. | reverse complement strand
TTTGGTCTCAAGCGTGATCGTGATCTGCGCATCGCCGTACTCGATATTAGTCGAGAAGCGGTCGTAGTCGATCTTGACGATGTTTGCGTTGGCACGGCGCAAAATTTCTGTAAGCCCAGTAAGCGCGCCAGGCTTATCGACGAGCGTGACGTTGATCGTCATCTTGCGGTGCGATTTTATGAGGCCCTTTTCAATGATGATGTTTAGCATCTGCACGTCGATGTTGCCGCCGCTTAGGATGATGCCGATCTTTGCGCCCGCGGGGAATGCAAATTTCGCGTTCATCAGCGCCGCTACGCCCGCCGCGCCCGCGCCCTCGACGATGATTTTTTGCTGCTCGAGCAGATAGAGTATCGCGCTTGCGATCTCCTCGTCATCGACCTGCACGAACTCATCGACGCACTCGATGATCGTAGAGAGCGTGATTTCGCTCGTATCCCGCACCGCGATGCCGTCGGCGATGGTGCGGACCGATTTGGAATTTAGCGGCTTTTTCGCGACGAAGCTATCGTGCATCGCAGGCGCGCCCTTAGCAGCTACGGCGATGATTTTGATGTCGGGATTGATCTGTTTGGCACAGCTGCAAACCCCCGTCGCAAGCCCGCCGCCGCCAACTGGAACGACGATGTATTCAAGATCTGCGACCTCTTCGATCATCTCAAGCGCGATCGTGCCCTGGCCTGCTTGGACGAACTCGTCGTTGAAGGGATGCACGAACGTCAGATTGTGCTCTTTTGCGTATTCCAGCGCAAACGCATACGCCTCGTCGAAATTATCGCCCTGCAAAATGATCTCCGCGCCCAGGGCCTTCGTACCGCTTACCTTAAGTAGCGGCGTGGCTTCAGGCATTACGATCACAGCATGCACGCCGAATTTTTGCGCGCTCATCGCTACGCCTTGGGCGTGGTTGCCTGCGCTTGCGGCTATTACTCCATGCGCCCGCTCCTCATCCGTAAGATGCGCGATTTTATTGTAGGCGCCGCGAATCTTATACGCGCCGGTGCGCTGCAAATTCTCGCTTTTGAGATACACTTCCGCGCCGTAAAGCTTGCTGAGCTTCGGCGCCAGAGCAAAGGGCGTTTTATAGACGAAATCGTTTATCGTGCGCTTTGCTTGGATGATTTTATTTAGATCAACCATCTACTTCCTTTCGTAATTTTAAATTTTGTTATTATACATATTTTAGGCGGAATTTTATCCCGCGCGTAGCCTAAATCCGCAACTTCGGTTTTAGATCCGCTTAACTCCTGCGCCGCAGCAGCACGCCGCATTCGATATGCGCCGTATGCGCGAACTGATCGAAGATCGCAAACCTGCGCACCTCGTGCGTAGCGCAAAGCGAGCGTAAATTTTCAAAAAGCGTCTGCGGATTACAGGAGATGTAGATCAAATTTTGAAAATTTTTTATGAAATCAATCACGCTAGGCTCCAGCCCCGCGCGCGGCGGATCGATCAAGACGTGCGAAAAATCGTAGCTGAAAATATCGATCCCCTTAAGCCGCTCAAACTCGCGCCTGCGCGCAAACGCACTCATCAGCTCATCTGCGCTAAGGCGGACGAATTGCACGTTGCAAACGCCATTGAGCTCGCAGTTTATGTGGGCATTAGCAATCGAGCTTTTTGAAATTTCGCTCGCCAGCACGCGGTTAAATTTATCCGCAAGCGGGATAGTAAAGTTGCCGTGCCCGCAGTACAGCTCCAGCAGATCGCGCGCGGCGGAGCTTTCTGGGCGCACGGCATGTTTTTCGCAGCTCGAATTTTGCGCGGCGGAATTTTCGCGGGCTGAATTTTGCACGCTTTGTCTTTTACGATCTGAATTTTGCGAGCTTTGCTTGTCGCAATCCAAATTTTGCGCGATCAAATTCTGTTCGATGAAATTTTGAGAGGCGGAATTTTGCGCGTCCAAATCCTTGCGAGTGGAATTTTTATCCGTAGAGCTCTTGCCTTTGGACGCACAGTTAAATTTCACGGAATTTTCGCCGTTAAATTCTGCGCGAGCAGAATTTGCTTTAACGGAATTTCGGCAAGCGGCATCAAATTCGGCGGAATTTCCAAAAGCTAAATTTTGGTTCGTAGAATTTTGCGAGGCAGACTGCTCGCAACCGTAATTTTGCGCAGTAAAATTCTCTGCTATTAAATTCTTTGCGGCGAAATTCTGCGCGGCGCACACCTCGCTCGTGCCCTCTTTGCCGAAGTCCACGCAGCTTCTCGCCCAGGCGATCATCTTTTCGTTCACGCCGCGGTTGGGCTGGATGAAGGCGTTTTCGCCGAAGCGAAATTTATAAACTCGCCCGTCCACGCAAAGCTCGTCTGTGAGGCTTAGCTCGCCGCTTAGCAGCTTCTGTCCGCGCGCGCGAGCCATAACCCTGATGCCAAGCTTGCCCGCCAGCTCGCAAATCGCCTCCTGCTCGCGCTCGCCCAGGCGCTTGTGATAAAGCAGCGTCGCCAAAATCCCGCTAGCGCACGAGATAAACTCGACGCCAAAGAGCCTTTCTTTTAAAGCTTTGTTCTGCCTAAGCGCTTCCAGCAGCCGCGGCATTAAATTTGCGATAGGAAGCGCTACCTTGGGGCATTCGTTAATTAAAATTTTCTTGCTACGTGCGCCGCCCATCGTGTAAGCAAGATCAAATGCGCTATGCCAAATATCGTGCCAGATGCCAAATTCCGCCCTGATGCGGTAATTTTGCGGCTGCGAGGCAAAAAACTCAAACTCGCCGTCAAAAAATTCTCTGAACTTATCGCTTATCAGACGCTTTTTGTATAAAATTTGATCCTCATAGGGCTCACCGAGCGTGCAGCTGCCGCAGCTACCGAAGCTTTCGCAATTCATACATCCACTCTTTTACCCACCACGCGCAGTAAAAGAATGATAGCCGCGATACCCAAGATCAGACATCCCCACACGCTAAGCCCAAAGCCCGCGGGCAGGTAGCCGCAAACGATACTGATGCCGCAAACGACCAGCGCATAGGTCATCTGCGTGCTTACGTGCTCGATGTGATCGCAGCCCGCGCCCATCGAGGAGAGGATCGTCGTATCCGAAATCGGCGAGCAGTGATCGCCAAAGATCGCTCCGGTAAGCACTGCGCTTACGTTTACGCACATGAAAACGTGAAATTCCTCGCCGCTAAGTCCGTATTTTTGCCCCACGGCGTGAGCAAGAGGCACGGCCAGAGGTGTGACGATGCCCATAGTACCGAAGCTCGTACCCGTTGAAAAGGAGATAAACGAGCTAAGCACGAAGATCACGATCGCAAGAGCAAAGCGCGGCGTAGCGTCGCTTAGAAGCTCAACCAAGTAACGCGAAGTTCCGAGCTCCTTGATAACCGAGCTTAGCGACCACGCAAAAAGCAGGATTATGACGGTATTTAACATACTTTTCCAGCCGCCAACCCAGACCTCGATCGCCTCTTTGACGCCGTAAATTTTTTGCGCGATGCCCAAAACGACGGCGATGATAGATGAAAAGAGCGCAGATTGAAACAGCACGACCGAGGCATCCGCAGCGCTAAATGCGGTGCGGATCGAGGTAAAGCTAAGAGGGGCTGCCTTGACCGCCTCCAAAGCCTCGCCCTCCAGCGAGCTGTAGCCGTTAAAATAAAACCCGATGACGGAAAGGACAATCATCGCTCCTAGCGGGATTATCGCGTTTAGTTTGCGAAGCGCGACGCCCTCTTTGGGTACGAAAAT
>NZ_CALEDC010000415.1 GCF_937949835.1 uncultured Campylobacter sp. | reverse complement strand
AATGCCGAGTGAAATTCTATGTCGTAAAATTTTATCTAGCCCGCAAATATTATTACCGCCCAAGAACTCTGCGCATTATTGGATTTTACGCCGAAAGCCGGTCTACGCTATGTTTGTGCCGCACACGACTAGGTCAAATTTGAACTCGCGAGATAAATTTATCTCAAAGATTTGAAAAATTCTAAAATTTCGGCGCTAAATTTGATCGGCCTGCCATCTTTTACAAAGGCGATTTTTACGTCCTGTGCGTATAAAAGCTCGCTGAAATCGACGTTTTTAATATCTTTGATCTTGTAAATTTCTTGCCGCAAAAGGGCGCTGGCGTTTTTGAGCGCGGCTAGGCTTGTGCGAATTTCAAGCGTATCGCCGAGGCGCGCGGGGCGGAGGAATTTAGCGCAAAGCTCGCTAACTACGAAGTGTGCGTCCGCGCGCGCGAAGTCCACTCCCGCCTGCATAAGCGCCTCGCTGCGCGCCCGCTCGCAAAATTTTATGTAGTTTGCGTGATACACGATGCCCTGCGCGTCGGTATCTTCGTAGTAAATTTTAATCTTCATCCCGCGCGTCTTTCGCTGCTGCGACATCTCTCGCAGCCAGGGAGGGGAGGATTTTTGCGAAAAACAGCACCGTTTGAAACACGATGATGAGTTTCATGCACCATTCGCTAGCCGCGTGGATTTGGGCAAATTCCGGCGTCATCGTCGCTTCTGCGCCGATCTTTTGGGCATTTATGACGTAGTCGGTAAAGTAAAGCACGAAAAGTAGGGCAAGTATGATATTTACGAGCGTCAGCATCAGGGTCGAAAGGCGCAAGCGAAAGGATTGCGATTTGTTGTTGTTGAAATTTATCATCTCAAAAACGAGGCAGATGACCGAGACTGCGATGAGGATGCCGCCGTATTTTACGAAGATCTCGCTCATTAGCTTGCCGCTTTGAAAGTGCGATAGCACGCCCTCTCCGATAATCTGCTGCGGGAAAAATACCACGGGCGCGACGAGTGCGCCGAGCGAGAGCTCGATGCCGATAAGGGCTGCGATGATAAAGATATAGATAGAAAAAATTGCGCGCATAGAAATCCTTTTAAATTTTGATAAATTTTAAATCGGATGTGATTATAGCGAAATCTTATAATCGTGCGCTTAAGTGTTTTGCAAGTGGGTTTTTGGACAAATGGGCGCGGTCAGCGGTCGTGATATTACGGCATATCGCGGTATAATGAAATTTTAGTTTGGATGCGGTCGTTTGCAAAATTTATAAAATTTTTACGGAGGCTGGAGATGAAATTTGTCTCAGGCACGCTAAGCATAAAATTTCATTATAAAATTTGAAATTTTCCAAAACCGTTTTTTAAAATTTCTCTTTAAAATTTCTCTTGCGTATTCAGCCCCCTTTAAGCATCACTCTTGTATAATCACAATTCTGTTTCGCACCGAGCCGAACCTGCTTTCTTAACTCTTAAGTCCTAGTAGTTTTAGCCTTTTAGCGAACGCGTTTTTTAAAATTTTAACTGTTAAAAACAAATATCTTTAGTCAATCTTTGAAATCTAAACAAGTGATCGATTGAGCCTATGGATTTAAGATTTAGATCGCCGGATCGAAATTTCGAGAATTCTTTACGTCCGTAACGAATATCTAAGTTAGCATCTAGCTTTAACTAAACCTATCCATAAAAACAATGTTACAAAAACATAAAGTTTTTAGATTAAAAACTTCATAATCGTATCTACCTGTATAAGTATAAAGAGTTTAAATCATAGATTAAATTTAAGACGCAGAATAAGACCTGAGCCAAGCTTCGGTTTTAATGTTATCCTTAGAAATTTATGGTTTGCGAAAAACTTGTTTTTTCGTAAATCTTTGTAGCTTTAGGTGGGTGCAGGGAGCGAAAGCTCCCGCTCGCAGTAACGGCTTTGCCGTTGCGAGAAGTATAAATATGGAGAGTTTGATCCTGGCTCAGAGTGAACGCTGGCGGCGTGCCTAATACA
>NZ_CALEDC010000414.1 GCF_937949835.1 uncultured Campylobacter sp. | reverse complement strand
TAAAATTTTAAAGAACCTCGCGAAATTTAGCAAATTTAATCTTTAATTTCAACTGCCTCATCCTTGATCTCGACCTTTTGCGTGGCGTTTGCGTCGGCTGCGGGCTTTAGATAGCCCTCCTCTATCAAAATTCCTACCGCGCGCTTAAAGATCGGCAGCGCGTTTTGAGCGGCGTAGTAGCTGCCCCTTTTAGGCTCGCGCACCAAAACGCCGATCGTGTAGCTGGTGTCCGCGTCGTTGGCAAAGCCAAAAAACGAGCTGTTATAGGCGCTCGAATAGCCGCCTCCCTTGGCGATGCGCGCAGTGCCCGTCTTGCCGCCGATTTGCAGCCCCGCTACTCGACCCTTGCGCCCCGTGCCGCTCTCAACCGTTTTGATTAAAATTCCTTTGATTACATCAGCGGTAGGTTTAGAGATTACCTGGCGGGTTTCGCTTTCGTTAACGGTGTAAGTTTTGCCATTATTTTCTAGATTTTCGACTAGACGCGGGCTGATCATCACGCCGCCGTTGTTAAAGACGGTATAGGCATTGAGCATCTGAAGGAAGGTCATCTGCGCGCCGTAGCCGTAGCTGATCGTGGCTTTGTAAATTTTATTATTCAGGCTTTTGATGCTTGGGATATTTCCACTTTGCTCATACGGCAGATCGATACCCGTTTTTTGCGACATACCGAAGTTCATCAGCCCGTCATAAATAGCCTGCCCCTCCAGCCGCTCTGAAATTTTAATCATTCCGATATTTGAGCTGTGGATGATGATCTCCTCGCCGCTCATCTGCTTTGCAGGATGAGTGTCGCGGATCGTGCGAGTACCAAGCTTATAGCTGCCGTTATAGGTATTAATGATCTCGCCCGGTTTGACGGCTTTGGCATCATAGGCGATTGCGAAAATTATCGGCTTCATAATCGAGCCCACTTCGTAGGCGTATTCGCTCGCGGTAAAATTTAAATTCTTAAGATCGTTTTTCGTGATGTTTGAGGGATCATAGCGGGCATTGGTCGCGAGGGATAAAATTTTGCCCGTTTTGGAGTTCATAATGCCCACAACGATTTCTCGCGCATCGTAATTATCAGCGCCCTCATCGCTTAGGCGCTCTATCTTTCTTTGCAGTGTTAGCGGCACGCTTAGGCGGACGTTATAGCCGTCGATCCTGCCCGTTTTTTTGCTGCTGCGCTCTAGGATGATGTTGCCGCCGATATCGCGCGGACCCACGATAAACTCATCTCTAACCGGCGCTAGATAATACTCATAGTACTTCTCGATCCCCTTAATTCCGCTAACCTTGGTGATGCCATCAACCTCTTTTTTATTGATATAGCCGATTAACGGAGTGAGCGAATCACCGACATTGTAGCTGCGCTTCTCGCCGCTTTCGCTCACGCTCATGCGGATAGGCGGATTTAGCCTGCCGTTTGCGCCTATGAAGCTGACAAAGACCTTTTTTAAATTTAGCTTATATGCAAGCTCTTTTAGATGCACGGCGGTTTTGGCGTCGATCTTATACGACAGCACGGTCGTGCCGCCAGAGCCCTCGATTGCGCTTTTGACACGCTTTTCACTATCGCCCGTGTAGATGCAGTATAACCGTACGAAAAGATCAAGCTTGTTTTTATCGATGCTGCGCGCATCGACGCTAACTTTGTAGAGTTTGACGGAATTTGCCGCGACGTAGTTATCTTTTGCGATTATCGCGCCGCGGATCGCGCTGTTGGTTTCATTGACATCCAGGCGCGGTAGCTTGCGCTCAGTGCTGCCCCAAAAATATAAAATCGCCAAAAATACAAAAAGCGCCGCCGGCACGAATATAAACATCACAATAATCATACCGACCGAGGAGCTTTTATCTCTTTGCCACATCTTATTTCTTTAAAATTCTAAATTCCGCGC
>NZ_CALEDC010000413.1 GCF_937949835.1 uncultured Campylobacter sp. | reverse complement strand
CGGATCTCATTGCATATCAGTGCACGGGTACGCGAAAAATGTTTCAAAGGCGCGCATCACGCCCGAAGCCGCACGTAGATACGCCGCGGGGCGGGGTAGCCCTCGATCGTGCGCGAGCTATCGAGCGGATCTAGGAAATTTTCTAAGCTCTGCCCGTCGATCCACTCCGTTTTGCGCTGCTCACTAGCATCCGTGGGCTTTTGAGCCAAAATTTCAAAATCTCTAAATTTCGCTCTCTCGCACCAATTCTGCAGCGCGCCGACGGTCGGGACGAAGTAGATATTTGAAATTTTTGAGTAGCTGTTTTTCGGGCACAGCGCGAAATCGCCCGCTCCCTCGATATACATCGTGTCTAAAAACACCTCGCCGCCTGCATTTAGCGAGGCTCGCAGATCTTTTAGCATCTTTACGGGGTCGCTGCGATGATAGATGACGCCGAGGCAGAAGATCGTATCAAATTTGTGCTCGTAAAACGGCAGATGCTCTACGCCCAAAAGCTCGAATTTCGCGCCGCTGCGGAGGAATTTCTCGATGAAGCGAAACTGCAGATAAAATAGCGCGCTCGGGTCAAACCCCACTAGCCGCGCAGGCTTTAGAGCGCTTGCGCGAAACATATAGTAGCCGTTGTTGCAGCCCACGTCGGCGACGGTTTTGCCGCGCAGATTTAAAAACGGCTGCAGCAGGTTAAATTTCACGAAGCTTCGCCACTCGGCGTCGATAAAAAGATCATTCAGCGCAAAAGGCCCCTTGCGCCACGGCTTTAGCGCTCGCGCGATACGCAAAATTTCATCTCTCTGTTCTGCGTTCGCGCTAAAGCTTGCCCGCACGACGTCGCCGCATTCGCAGTCGCACTTGTCTATTTGCAGCGCCTCGATCGCGCTTAAAATTTCGCGGTTTTGCCCGCTTCGCAGCTTTTTAAAGTTCTCGTCTCTGATTTTTTGCAGATCCATTTTAATCCTAAAATTTCAAAATTTAGCGCCATTTTAACATAAAATTTTATCCATTTTAAGGCGCAAAGAGATAAAATCGACTTGCAATTCAAGCAAAGGAGCAAAAAATGCAAGAAGCAAAAACGAGAAAATTTAGTCTCAGATTTAATCACGAAATTTCAAGTAGTGGCGCAGAGGTGCGGCTTTGGCTGCCGTTAGTGCTGCAAGAGCCGTATCAGAGGTTGCTTGGCGAATATCATGCTCGCTCAAATGCACAAGAGTCGGCTATCTGCGGAGATCATATAAGCACGTACTACGCGCGCTTCGCACCCGATAAAGAGGCAAGAGCGGGCGTCGGCAAATACGGCGAGCAAGGTGTCGTAGGCGAAGACGACGATTATTTTGAGCTTAGCTTCGATATTGAAATTTCGGAGCGAAACACCGATTTTAGCAAGGTAAGCTTTAATGAAAACGAGCGCTTGAGTCCAGAGATCGAGGAGTTTTTAAAGCCATCAAAGCTAATTCCGGTAGAAGGCGCAGTAAAACAAAAATCAGACGAGATTACCGGCTCGCTTAAAGGCGATCTGGAAAAGGCACGCGCGATCTACGAGTGGGTCGCAAAAAATATGAGCCGCGATAATAGCGTGATCGCATGCGGTAGCGGCGATGCGGCGGCGATTTTAAGCAGCGGCAAGCTAAGCGGCAAATGCGCCGATATTAATAGCGTGTTCGTCGCGCTCTGCAGGGCAGCGGGCATTCCTGCTCGCGCTATTTACGGCATCCGCACGGGCGCAGCGCAGAAATTTTCGCCTGAAATGGGCGTCATGGGCGCCTTAAGTGGTGGTGCGCTTGAAATTTCCGGTGCGCAGCATTGCAGAGCGGAATTTTATCTAAAAGGTCACGGCTGGATCCCCGTCGATCCCGCGGACGTTACAAAGGTGCGATTGGGCGAGAACTTAAGCGAGGATGATTCTAGGCTGGCGCGAGTGCGGGAGTATCTTTTCGGTAACTGGGAGCCGTGCTGGCTGGGCTTTAACTACGCTCGCGAAATCGTGCTAAATCCGCGCCCGGCGCACGTTCCGATTGAAATTTTTTCGCATCCGTATTGCGAAGTGGGCGGTACGCCGAAAGATCCGTACTCGCCTAAAAATTTTATCTACGAGTATTTTTCGCGAGAAATTTAATCCTCTGGTGGCTTGCATTTTACCGCCTTACCGCCGCATTTTGCTTAAGCTAAGCCGCCGCGCTTCGTCAAAGCTTAACCGTTTCATCGAAACGCACGCTTAGCTTTGCGACAGCGGCGCTTTTGCGTGGTTTTCCTGTGCCGCCGATACATACTGCCTGCGCGCCTAGTTTGCGGGCTATCATGCCCGCTTGGGCGAAATTTCGCGCTA
>NZ_CALEDC010000412.1 GCF_937949835.1 uncultured Campylobacter sp. | reverse complement strand
TTGCGCGTGAAATTCCGTCGAACAGAGCGTGAAATTTACACGATTTAAGGGCGAAATTTATGCGCTAGATTTGCGCGAGCCCTTACCGTACCTAATCCGTCAATGAATTAAAGCTTGTCACAATTTTCTCTTTTAAATTTTGATATGGTATCCAAAACAATAAAAATTAAAACCATATGAGACATTGCTAGCATAAACCATTTCTTCGGTGTAATATAATATCCTCTATCCGCAAATCTCATAAAATATCTATGCCCTTTTATGCTTTCTCGTTCGCCTAAATTATCGTCTAAAATAAGAATTTGATAAGCCGTTTTCGTTTTAAACGGAAAGGGGAATTTGGAATACCAAATCCTAACTTTGCGATCTTGCAAAAGATCAAAACGTAGTATATCTCTTTGTTTGTCATATATATAAAATTCATCTATCCCTTTATAATTTAGTCCCAAGGAAACCTTCTCTACGGCTTTTCTTTCGCTATCATAAAATTGCAATAACCACCAGCTTCCTCCCCTTAACGCGGAATCGCTAGTAAAACCTGTTATTATGCCATCTGTGATTTTGAGATCACTTAAATTTTTTGGATTAGACAAAGCGACTATATAATACCATGCGTAAGCGACCAATATTAAGCAAAAGCAGATCTTTATCTTATCCCAAATGCTTAGCCATTCATAAAAATTCCTAATTGCTTTCACACCGACCTTTTAATTTAAATATTCTTATTTTAGCGCCGATCCCTTAAGTAAGTATATAAAAATTTGGCTCAACAGAACTTTAATGCAAATACAAGGGGTACTAAGTTACGATAAGCCAAATTTAAACATTCGTCCAAACCCGCCGCTTAACGCCATCTTTGCAGCTCTTTTATAAGGTTTCGCAGCTTTCACCTCATCGAAATTTAGCAGAATTTATCGTCTTTTGGAATATAGGTGCCTCGGTTGAAAAAATAGCATAAAAGAAAAACTAATATGCAAATCGGAGCTATAAAGACTCCGTATAAAGTGCCGGCGCCGCTTAACTCATCTCGCGAACCTCCTATTGCCGAAGATAGAAATAGCAAAGTGGGAAATAAAACCAATACTAAGCTAGCCGTATTCTCAAAAGTAAAAATCGTCAAACTGGCATCTTGATTTTTTATGAAAAAGCTGCTGTATTTTTTTGTCTTGTAGCACTTTAAACAAAATGCCGTCAAGCAAATGGATAAAACGACCGCCACACAAAACAAAAGAGGCTCGGGCATCTGAATATCCACGTAGGAAATAAGTCGCGAAGCTACCGATGCAATGCCGAACAAAAGCGCTAAAAATACCATACTAGAGCACCTAATTAGCCTATGTTTATCGTATCGCTTCTTTAAATTCTCCGGTATTGCGGCGAATTTTTCGTCTAGCTCTTTCATCTCGGCTTGAAATTTTTCGCTCACGGCTCGCTCCTTTTAAGCGTTTAAATTTTAGAGATTATATCAAATTCGGCGTCGCGCCTTTTTGATGCCGCACCTTGCGGTTAAATTTTAAAATTTACCGCGTTATATTCGCGAAGAGCCGAAAAATTTCAAACTCGGCAAAGCATTAAAATTCCCGTCCGCCTTTAAATTTAGCATTTTACCGCAGTTAGCAAAGCTCCAAATTTTCCACGCGCAGCGGTCTTTCGCCCTCGAAAATCACCCCGATGCCGAAAGGCTCGCAAATATCAAGCGCGCCCGGACCCCAGCAGTCACTGCGTATCGCGCGCGTAAAACGTGCATTGCGGCAGCTCAAACGGCAGATCGCAAACAGGCGCGTCAAGCAGCCTAAGCTCATCCTCGCTCAAACGATACTCGCGTCTAAGCTCGTCTCGCAGGAAGACAAGAGCGTCTTTTACATACCGATCGATGTCCCAGGCGTCGCTGCGCGAGCAAGACCCCTCATCGTCCACATCCGCCGTATCTGCAGACACGAGGCAAAACGCTACCTCACCGAAGTTTTCGCTTTTTAGTTCCAGCTCCGCATACCAAATAAAGCCCTCGTCCGTTGCGACTTTTTCAAGTTCGCCAAATTTCCAAGCCATTTTTTGCATTTTATTTCCGCCCCATATTTTCGCTCGTCTTTTAAAATTTTGATGCCGCGCCCGTTTTTGCGCGCTGTGTTTAAATCCGTGCCGAAATAGAATCCCGCTCGCTTCTTAGCGGACGGGCAATGATAACGAAGCAGATTACTTTTAAATTTTAAAATTTCAATGAAAGCCGCTTTAAAATTTAAAATTTCAAAAGACCCGCCGTTTGTCCGCCGCGAGCAGCGATGAAATTTTAACGCCGCGTCTTGCGGCAAAATTTTAAAATTTTAGCTCGCCGTAAGGGCGACCGCGCCGTAAAATTTCACGGCGAAATTTCAAGCCGAAATTCTAACTCAAAATTCCACGTCCGCAGCACAGAATTTAAAGCTCAAAAATTCCATCGTGGCGACTTAGAATTTTACTCGTTAAATTTTATAAATTTTGCGCGCTATTAAATCCGCAAATTTAATACGCTTTTACGAGCCGTAAATTTTTTAGATATATGACGCCGTCAAAAACGCCGCCCCCATTCGGCGCGGGCCAAGAAATGGCGATTCTTTTCGGCTCCTCGTCGTATTTGGGCTCGCAATAATTCTTTGAGCAGTCTATTTTAAACACCTCTTTATCGTTGCTGTCAAAATCCGTCTGGGTAGAATTTTTAGGAATTTCCAGCGTGTGGATTATGCGATACGGCTCGCCCTCTTTTGTGCGGGCGGACGTTATTTTTATTAGCGTATCTCCGCTGCCATCCGAAGTCCTATAAACCCCGTCTTGCCCCAAGCCCGCCAGCTCGAATTTTTTCTCCTTGCTATAAAATGCCGAGATTATGGAGCAGCCGCTAAAAAGCAAGGCCGCCGCAAATAACGCAAACGCTCTCATTTTCCCTCCTTAAACGTGTTAAATTTAGTTTTTAAAACTATGAATGGGTGCTGGGATCTGGCCGCCGCGGGCGATGAAGTCCGCGGATGAGTTTTTATTTACGCTCATCACGGGCGCGCTGCCCAGAAGCCCGCCGAATTCCAGCGTGTCGCCCTCTTTGCCTTTTGGGATTATGCGCACGGCGGTCGTTTTTTGATTTATCACGCCGATCGCGGCCTCGTCGGCTATGATCGCGGCGATCGTTTGCTCGGGCGTATCCTGCGGGATCGCGATCATATCGAGCCCCACCGAGCAGATTGCGGTCATCGCTTCGAGTTTTTCTAAATTTAACGATCCTGCGCGCACCGCGGCGATCATGCCCTCGTCTTCGGAGACGGGGATAAACGCGCCGCTAAGCCCGCCTACTTGGTTGCACGCCATAACGCCGCCCTTTTTGACCGCGTCGTTTAGTAGCGCTAGCGCAGCCGTCGTGCCGTGCGTGCCGACGCGCTCTAGTCCCATCTCCTCAAGCACGCGCGCTACCGAATCGCCCACCGCCGGAGTCGGAGCTAGCGAGAGATCGACGATGCCAAATTTCACGCCCAGCCGCTCAGACGCCATTTGTCCTACGAGCTGTCCGATGCGCGTGATCTTAAACGCCGTCTTTTTCACGGTCTCGGCGACCACGTCAAAGCTCGCCCCGCGCACCTTCTCAAGCGCGCGTTTAACGACGCCAGGGCCGCTGACGCCCACGTTTATGACGACCTCGGCCTCGCCCACGCCGTGAAATGCGCCCGCCATAAAGGGATTATCCTCGACGGCGTTGGCAAATACGACCAGCTTTGCCGCACCAAGACCCGAAAGCCGCGCGGTTTCTTTGATCACGCGCCCCATGTCGGCGACCGCGCTCATATTTATGCCCGTCTTGGTCGAGCCGATATTTACCGACGAGCAGACCTTTTGCGTCGCGGCGAGCGTGGCAGGGATGGAGTCGATTAAAATTTTATCGCCCTTTGCGTAGCCCTTTTGCACGAGCGCCGAAAAGCCGCCGATAAAGTCGATGCCGACCTTTTGCGCCGCTTCGTCCATCGCTCTAGCAAGCGGGACGTAGTCCGCGGCGTTCGTCGCCGCACCGATGATGGCGATAGGCGTTACGCAGACGCGCTTATTTACGATCGGGATGCCAAGTTCTGCTGAAATTTCATTGCCGACCTTTACCAGATCGCGCGCCTTTTCGGTGATTTTTGCATAAATTTTCTCCGCGGCTTTGCCCATATCGGGATCGATGCAGTCAAGCAGGCTAATGCCCATCGTGATCGTGCGGATGTCGAAATTTTGCTCCTCGATCATCGCGATCGTTTCGGTTACGTTTTTGATGTCCATCTGCGCGCCTTAGATGTTGTGCATGGCGTCAAATATCGCCGAGCTTTGGATGTTGATTTTAACTTTTAGCTTTTCGCCTAGCTCGTTTAGCTCCTCGCGAAGAGCCGTGAAGTCCTGCTTTTCGTCGCTGGAAACCACCGCCATCATCGTAAAAAACTCATCCAAAACCGTCTGGCTGATGTCGTCTATGTTTAGCCCAAGCTGCGCGAGCTTAGCCGAAACGCCCGCTACAATGCCAACTTTGTCCTTGCCGATCACCGTTACGATCGCTTTCATCTCTACCCCTTTTTAAAATTTATTTAGCTATTTTGAGCGCGGAAGCCCTTCAAAACTACTGAATTTTGCCGCCGTTTGAAATTATTAGCGCAAAAACACAATTGCGACAAAAGCGTAAAATATTACCGCGAGCCATATCGCCCATCTATTCACGCCGCCGCCCCGTCTTAGGACTTCGTCGTCCTGTTTATCTAGCAATGAAACAAAACTATCGCAAACGTAATATTTCGCCATAGTCCCGCTACTGACGCTAATCGCCGTTCCTATAGTTCTATCATGTCCATCCAAAAACGGAACGAAGCAAGAAATTACCATAACGGCAAATAGAGCTGCGGCAATTTTGTACTCCTTGCGGTACAGAAAAAAGAACAGCGTGCCGAAAAATCCCCACCAGCTCCACGTGCTTACGTAATTTAACTCGCGCTGCTTGCCCGCGGCGAAAAATTTCTCGCAGGCGCGTGCGTAAATTTCAACCTTACTCGGGGTTTGCAAGAAAATTTCCAGCTTCTGCCGAAGCAGCTTACCATCAGATAAAATTTCTCTAGCGTAATCCGTCATCTCACTCTCCTTAGCGATAAATCCCCACGGCGGCGCGAACCTTTTGCATCAATGAAGCAGCCGTCGCGGCCGCTCTTTGCGCGCCCTGTCTTAGCATCTCGTCTAAAATTTCGCGGTGACTTTGATAGTATTCGAATTTATCTCGCGCGTCTTTGAAGTAGCCCTGCACTAGCTCGTTTAGATACGCCTTAAAATGCCCGTGCCCCTCGCCTCCGCGCTCGTAGCGAGCCTGCAGCTCCGCCTGCTCCGCTTCGCTTAAAAACAGCTTCGCGATATTATAGACATTGCATCCGCGCCACTGCTTAGGCGCTTCCAGCGGCTCGGAGGTCGTTACGATACTTGAAATTTGCTTCTTTAGCGTCGCGGCATCTGCAAAAATATCGATCGTATTGCCGTAGCTCTTGCTCATCTTCGCGCCGTCCGTGCCCGGCACGATTGCCACTTCATCGTTTACTCGCGCTTGCGGAATAGTTAAAATTTCTCCGTGGGCGTTGTTAAATTTAAGCGCGATGTCGCGGGCGATCTCGACGTGCTGGATCTGATCCTTGCCCACGGGCACGACCTCCGCGCTGTATAGCAGGATGTCCGCCGCCATCAGCACGGGGTAGCTGAATAGATCGTGTTTGCTCTCAAAGCCCTTTGCGATCTTGTCTTTATATGCGTGCGCTCGCTCGAGCAGCCCCATCGGCGCATATCCGCTTAAAATCCAGTAAAGCTCCAACACCTCTTTCACGTCGCTTTGCACCCAAAACACCGTCTTTTTCGGATCGATACCCAGCGACAAAAACGCCGCGGCGGCCTCGTAGGTAGAGTTTTTTAGCTTTGCGCCGTCGCTTACGGAGGTGAGCGCATGGTAGTTTGCGATAAACATAAACATCTGCTCTCCTGCGTTTTGTGCATCCACCATCTGCTTGATGCTCGCGAAGTAGTTGCCCAAATGCAGCTTGCCGCTGGGCTGAAGACCCGTTAAAATTCTCATCGTTGCTCCTTTAAATCAAAATCAGATCGCCGTCTACGAAGCCCGCAGCGACGTGCTTGCACTTAAAAATTTTTGCATCTGGCATCTGCTCTCGCAGCTCGCGCAAAGCCTGCACGAGCATTTTTAAAACCTGCCGCCACGAAAGCTCGTTTAAAAAATCAAGCTGCAAGCGCGAGCTTTGCGGATAAAACTCATCCTCGTCCTCGCACGCCCAGTCGTCGTCATCCGTATCAAAGCTGCTCGATCCTGCGAGCTGTAGCGCGTAAGGCTCGTAAAGATCGAAGTGCCACGCGATCACCCGCTTTGGAATTTGCTCGCGCTCTAAGCCTTCGATCAATTCGCGCAGCTTCTGCTTTAGCGCCTCTTTCTTTTCAAGCTTATCGCCTTTGCCCTCTTTACCGTGCGACTTGGAATTTTTGCCGCCGCCCGGGCACTTTTGCTTAGACATCTTTTTCCCCTTTAAATTTAGCCCGTCGCAGGCGGAGCAAATTTCTTTTACGATCTTTTTTACGCTTTTATTTTCGACGTCGATTACGATGTCGGCCTTTTTTTCATACGCCCCGTCTCTTTGAGCGTGCAGCGTCGCGGCCTTTTGCAGATCCGCTAACAGCGGGCGCTTGGCAAATTTTTTCTCCGCGTTTTCGCTGTTTTTTAAGCGATTAATAATCCCTTCAAAGCTTGATTTCAGATACACGATGGTGCCGATTTTATTTAAATTTTTCACGGCGTAAAAGCCGCCGCCGGTGGAGATCACGGCGCAGCGGACGGACTTTTCTAAAAATTTCGCAAGGCCCTCTTCCATCTTTCTAAAGCTCTGCTCGCCCTGCTCTTTAAAAATTTGCCCGATCTTTTTATTGGCGTAGCTTTCGATCATATCGTCGCAATCAAGCGCAAACATCCCGCTTTGCGCAGCCAGCGCCCGTGCTACCGTGCCCTTGCCGACCCCCATAAAGCCGATGAGCACGATATTACCGCTCTTCATCGCTCTCCCCTTTTTTGCGCGGCAGCAGCACTAGCGGACTGCCAGAAAGAGCAAAGCTCGCGCGCAGCCTGTTCGTCAAATAGCGCTTGTAGCTAAAATGCAGCGCACTTGGACGGTTCATTACAAGAGCGATCTTCGGCGGCGCAAAGCCGATCTGCGCGGCGTAGTAAATTTTAACCGATTTGCCCCGCTCGCGAGGTATCGGATGCGCCTTTATCGCGGCTTCTACCGCCTCATTGATCCTTGCGGTGCCGAGCTTGCGCGTGAAATTTGAATAAACCTCCAAAATGAGCGGATAAATTTTATGTATCCGCTTCCTGTCCGTCGCGCTGACGCTGATGATCGGCGCGTAGGAAAGAAATTTAAACCTATCGCGCAGATCGCGGCAAAACTCGTCGTAATCGCGCTCGCAAAGATCCCATTTGTTTAAAATTATGATGAGCCCGAGTTCAAATTTAGCCGCAAGCCCCGCTATACGCTCGTCCAGCTCGTTTAGCGGCTCGCTTGCGTCAAGCACCAAAAGCGCGAT
>NZ_CALEDC010000411.1 GCF_937949835.1 uncultured Campylobacter sp. | reverse complement strand
ATTTCACCGCCCGCCCGCGCTTTTTTTGGGTTCGCTTGCAGTTTGCGCGAGCAGGCGTGGCTCTTTGCTGCGCACGTTCCGCCGAAGCCGTTTGCCTCGAAAGATCAAGCGCCGATGCAAAGCCGAGCGGAGTGGGTAAAAATTTTAAAAACCTAAATTTTAGAAGCCGAAACGCCACGGATGCAAATTACGTGCGCCTCAACATAGATCGAGATATAATTTTCAACGCATACCGCGATATAAATTCTAGCGCGGATCGCGGCATGCGTCACGGCATAAATTCTAATGCAGATCGCGATATAAATTCTGGCAGAGGTCGCGCCGTAAATTTTAAAATTTCAAACGCAAATTTAAAAGTGAATTTAGCGGATTTAAAAGCAGATTTAAGGATGGATTTCAGATTATGAAATTTTTAAATTTAAAAGTTGCTGCCGCCGTGTTCGCGCTGCTGCTCGCAGGCTGCGACGGATGGAAGCACCATCTAAGCAGCGACGGCACCTCGCTTGCCTCCAAGTTCGACCCTTCCGAGCGCACGCTAAAGATCGAGGGCAACGACAAGCCGTTCGTGCTGTTTTTCTATACTAGTGGCTGCGGCGCGTGCAAAGCCCAAGTACCCGCGCTAAACGAGCTGCAAGCTAGCGGCGACGCGCTTATTATCGGCGTTTTAGGCGACGGTAAAGGCTTGGAAGCCGACGCCGCGGTCGCTCGCGAAAAGGGGATAAAATTCCCAAGCGTCAGCGGCGCAAACTCCGTAAAATACTTTGAAACCATCGTAGGCGGCATTTTCGGCACCCCCACGTCGGTGATCTACGATAAAAACGGCAAAGCGGTCAAAAAACTCATCGGCCTCTACCCCAAATCCGCCTTCGAAACACAGCTCAGGCTTATAAATTAACGAGCAAAATTTAATGCAGCCGGATTTACGGCACCGGCCTGCAATACCCACTAAAATAACACTTCGAGTTTAAAATTCCTTTCAACTTGCAGATGCCTTTGCGTTTAAATTTCAAAATTTAGGCGCGCATCGGATTTAAGTATTCGCCGAGTTTTGCTAAAATTAGCTTTGTCATTAAGCTGTTTAAAGGACTAGAAAGCGGCAATATTAAAACAGAAAGGATACTTCAATGAGCAAAAAATCCCTTGCCTTAGGCGCTGCTGCGATACTTTGCGGCGCGCTAAGCCTAAACGCCGAGGATGCGGCGACGCAGAGCGCGCAAATAGATCTGAAATTTAACGCCGCAAATTTTACGCAAGAAAGCGTGATAGTAGGCGGCAAAAAGATAAAATTTCGCGCCTACAAAAATATAATCTACGTCGCAAAACCCGTAAGCGTGCACTATCAGAGCATGAATATCTTCATCCCGCAGCAGTATTTTGAGGGGCGCAAGAGCGGCAAATTTGACGCCGCGAGCGCGCCGATATTTTTGCCAAACGGCGTGGGCGGCTACATGCCGGGCGAAGCGGGCGATGTCAAAATAGACGCAAGCGGCAAACCAAACGCGATCGCTACGGCGCTTTCGCGCGGTTACGTCGTAGCCGCTCCCGCAGCGCGCGGACGCACGCTAAAGGACGCAAGCGGCGATTATATCGGCAAGGCGCCCGCAGCGATCGTCGATCTAAAGGCGGCCGTGCGGTATCTGAAATTTAACGACGCGGCGATGCCGGGAGACGCAAACAAGATAATCTCAAACGGCACGAGCGCGGGCGGAGCGCTCTCGGCGCTTTTGGGCGCGAGCGGGGACAAGGCCGCGTACGAGCCGTATCTGCAGGAGCTGGGCGCTGCGAAGGCGAGCGATAAAATTTACGCGACGTCCGCATACTGCCCGATCACAAATCTAAAGCACGCGGACGCGGCGTATGAGTGGATGTTCGGCGCGCAGAGCAAATATGAAAAGATGGATTTTAGCGGCTTTGATGCGGCGGGATTTAACGAGCGCGGCGAAAATTCTAGCGGCGCTGAAAAAAAATCCAAAAAAGACGCAAATCAAAGCGCCGCAAAGCCCGCGCGCAAAACGATTAGCGGCAAACTAAGCGCAGCGCAGATTAAAATTTCAGACGAGCTAAAGGCGCAATTCCCCGCCTATCTGAACTCGCTAAGCTTAAAGGATGGGGGCGGCCGCGCGCTAAGCCTGGATAAAAACGGCGACGGCAGCTTCAAAGATTACATAAACGGGCTCATATCGGCATCGTTTGCTAATTTTGCGGCGAAAAATCCGCGCGCGAAGGCGCCCCTATACCTCGCCGCCAAGATCAAGGATGATACACCCCAATCGCATATGCTTTTTTGGGGCTACGCGACCTCCAAGCCGCGCGCCAAGACCCCGCCCGCATTCGACGGCTTCGCGCTTGAAAATCCCGAAAACGAGCTGTTTGGCGGCGCCAAATTTAACGCGGCGCATTTTACGAATTTTGGCGCGATGAATGACCCCGCCAAAGTGGTGCTGATCGCATGTGCGCAGCTCGTAGAGATGATGGATGCGATGAACTTCGTGCATAGCGGAAACGGCGCGAAATTTTACCGCATCCGACACGGCGCGAGCGATCGCGATACGGCGCTTGCGATCCCCGCGATTTTGGCGCTTAGCTTGCAAAATGCTGGCAAAAACGTCGATTTTGCGGTGCCTTGGGGGCAAGGACACGGCGGCGATTACGATCTGGATGAACTTTTTGACTGGATCGACGAAATAGTCGCACGCTAGATTAACGGGCAAAATTTCATCTTAGAATTTAAAATTTTGCCCGCAGCTCTGCCCTAAATTTTATCGCCTAAAGCTCGCTCTAGTGGATACGCCGAGCGGCATAAAATTCTGCCGCGAAACTCTATCGCGTTAA
>NZ_CALEDC010000410.1 GCF_937949835.1 uncultured Campylobacter sp. | reverse complement strand
GGGAATTGAAACTCATAAATAGGCTTATTGCACGATTCGCGTTGGCGGTAGAATTCATCTTATTGAAATCAAAACGGATCTACGCGATACATCTTTTGTGGCGGAAATGGATAGAATTCTAATCTCGCTATAAAATTTAAAAAGATTAGTTGTGGCTGGGATAAGATACAGCATGGGGCACTTATGTGAAATTTCATTCGGTTTCAATTTGCTCACCAAATATATTAAATTTATAGGTTACGAATGAAATTTTAAAGTTACTTATAGATTAAAATTTTAACGAACTGTATATTTGCCGCAATATAAATAGATTTAAATGCAACTCATTTAATAGCAAATTCAAAATATTTATAAAAATGCACGCTAGGGATCTTAAAAGCTAAGTTAAAGTAAGAATTCCGCATTAATTTCAATTAAATTTAGGCTACAAATTTAAGATTATGTGCCAAAGTTAGAATTTAAAATTAAATTAGATGATACCGAAGAGGCAGAAAGATGGAAAAAATTTTATAAAGCAGAATTTGGTAGCATCCTCTGAAACTGCAAAACAAAGAATATCGGCGTGGTCGTCATAAAAAGGAAAAATCATCTAAATTTAATGGATGTTACCGCCTTTGCCACATAAAGTAAATAAATAAATGCCTCCGCCAGTTATTTTTTAAAATTTTTAAAAAATTTCTTCAAAAGCGCCTTGTAAAAGATCGCGAATTTCGACTCTTTTTTCTCATAAATAACGCGAAAGACGCCCTGCAGATCCAGCTTTTCTTGCAAAGTAATGTTTTGCACTCTACTCTCCTATAAGTTTTTTTATCTTATGCAGCACAAACGCAGCGTCGTCGCTATCGAGCTCGCACAACATCTGGCATATCGCGGTCGCGGCCTGCGGCTTGGTCGTGCCCAAGCGCCAGTCCTGATACGTCCGCATCGACACGCCTAACCTCTGCGCCATCGCGGCGTGCGAGATCTTTTTGCCGTTGTTTTTGGCTTCGACGGCATTGTGCAAAATGTTGAATATATCGCTCGTTTCTAACATATGAAAATTATACAAATTTATTCGTTAATTATACATAAAATCGTATAAAATGAATAAAAATCGTGTCATTCATAAGTAAAAATAGCAAAACACTTCGTTTATCCGTGTGAATTATACAGAATACTGCATAAAATAAACATAAAATTTTATAAAATTTTGCATATTATGCCGTGAAGACGAACCGACTTGCGCAAATAGGTGTCTTACAGAACAGCACATTAAATTTTAAAACGGGGATAGAATGAAATTTTATAATCGAAGCTTTTGGGATTTGATTTTTTGATCGGTTCTGGTAGCAATTACGAACAAGATGGAATTTTACCCTATGCCGAGCCATATCTGCCATTACAAAGAGCGTTTCAATTCCTAGTGGAATAGAATTCTACGGAAAGGCGGTGAATGCGGGATATGTGAGTTTCGCATTTCAATTCCCGTTGGGAATTGAAACATCGTATCATACGAGGCAAAAACGGCAGATAATCAGTAGAATTCCATCCCGTTGGGAATTGAAACATACCGGTGAGTGCGAATTTCATATCCCGTATAAGTAGAATTCCATCCCGTTGGGAATTGAAACAGCTCGACTATCGCGTCAAGTCTATTGAAGATCGGGTAGAATTCCATCCCATTGGGAATTGAAACACGCTTATTTTATCGTTACTCCCGTCGTTTTGCCCGGTAGAATTCCATCCCATTGGGAATTGAAATACTCTATTTAAAATCTCATTTCCCTCTCACATAGTAGCATTCTATAGAATTTAAGAATTTACCGAGCATAATTCTACCCGATAAAATTTTTATCAAATTAAATTCTGGACTTGAAATTTTAAAATTTTATCGAGCAAGGCTCCGCATCTCAGAGCTTAGAATTTCAAATTTAAGAAGCAGCGACTTCAAGCTGCGTGGTTCAAAAAGCGAGGATTTAGATTATAAAATTTAAAAAGATAGATAGGGTTAGAATTTTAAAATTCGAAGTCGATGATCGAAATTCCAAACCGCGCAACTTGAAATTTCAAATCTGAAGCGGAGGCAAATTTAAAGATCGTTTCAAAATTTACCCCTTTTAAATTTCCATTTCTCAAGCTCTATTCATAAAATTTTGCGTATTAATTTATGCAAAATTTAGCCAAAAAAAGATGACTAAATCAACCTATCCGCATTAAATTTTATCGCTTCTTT
>NZ_CALEDC010000409.1 GCF_937949835.1 uncultured Campylobacter sp. | reverse complement strand
TTTCACCGCGAGCGAGGATGATGCCGTGATGATCTACGAAAATCTAAAGTCGGTTACGCACCGCAATATAAGCGAGCTAGGCTTTAAACTGCTAGGCTTTGTGCCGTTTTGCAAACAAGTAGCCGTCTGCTCACAAAATCGCGCGCTTTTTAACTCGCACTATCCGTTTTCGCCCGCTACCATCGCGCTTAGACAGAGCGTCTCGCGATTTTTGAGCAAGCAGGGCTGCGAGCCGATCGATATGAGTGCTTACCGCGGCGTCGGCGGATTTTTACGAAAGCTTAGCAACCTAGTATGATTTACAACGAGATTTTAAATCACGTAAATTCTGCCTTTTTAAACGGAATTTTAAAAATTTAATGGTATTCTTAAAGCTAAAATTTTAAATAATATACATAAAAGATAGATTAATCATGCAGTTAAAAGAAATTTTAAAAGACATCAAAATCGCCCGCGACAATCTCAAAAACGTGGGCAAAAGCGCCACGATCTTCGGCTCGGCGCGCTTTAGCGAGGATAATCGCTACGTAAAAGACGCGCAAAAGCTCTGCGAAGGGCTCGCCGATTTAGGATACTCGATCATCACCGGAGGCGGTGGCGGCATTATGCAAGGCGCCAACCGAGGCGCATTTGCGAGAGCAAGGACGCACAGCGTGGGCTTTAACATCATGCTGCCGTTTGAGCAAAAAAGCAACGGCTTTTTGACGCAGGGCGCGAAATTTTCGGCATTTGCACCGCGCAAAGGCGCCCTCATCGAAAACAGCAAAATTTTCGTCATCTTTCCGGGCGGCTTTGGGACGCTGGATGAGTTTTTTGAAATTTTAGTGCTGGTGCAGACGGGCTTTAAGCGCGCACGGATCTATCTTTACGACGAGGAATTCTACGCGCCTTTAATGGAGTTTTTCCGCACTTCGCTGCTAAAATCGGGCGCGATAAACGAAAGCGATCTGCAAAATTTTAAGCTCTGCGACAGCGTGGATGAAATTTTGGCAGATGTGCGACGTAAGGAGAACGAATGAAAATTTTAGTCGCGATGAGCGGCGGCGTGGATAGCTCGATGTGCGCGAAGCTGCTGCAAGACGCGGGGCACGAGGTGCAGGGCTGCTATATGAAGCTGCACGCAAAGCCGGGCTATCACGAAGCAAACATCGCCAAAGTCCGCAAAGTGGGCGAGTTTTTGGGTATAAAAATCCACATTTTGGATCTGCAGAATGATTTTAATCGCGATGTTTATGAGCCCTTCGTGCAGGCCTATATAGACGGTCTTACGCCAAATCCCTGCGCGCTGTGTAATCGCCGCATAAAGCTCGGCAAGCTCTTGGAATTTGCGCGCGAGCAGGGCTTTGAGCGCCTAGCTACGGGGCATTACGTCCGCATCGAGGACGGGCTTTTAAAAGCCGCCGCAGATCTTAGCAAAGATCAGAGCTATTTTTTAGCAAACATCGATCCTGCCGCGCTTGAGTTTATGCTCTTTCCGCTTGGGGGGATGTATAAAAAGGACGTTAAAGAGGCCGCGCACGCCTATACGGAGCTTTCGCAGATCGCTTCTGCGAGCGAAAGCAGCGAGATCTGCTTTGTGGACACCACCTACATCGACGTTTTGAACCGTCATACGGGTACCAAAATGCCCGGCATCGTGCGCGACCGCGCGGGCAACGCCATCGGCACTCACGAGGGCTACATGCACTACACGATCGGCAAGCGCCGCGGTTTTACGGTGCACGGCGCGCATGAGCCGCACTTCGTGCTAAGCATCGACCCGCATAAAAACGAGATCGTCGTGGGCGGCAAGGAGGAGCTGGCGACCTACGAGTTCGACACCGAAAATTTTAACGCCTTTTTAAGCAGGGATGAAATTTTAAATATGCCGGGTCTCGGCGTTAAGATCCGCTACCGCAGCGCCAAACTCCCCGTTAAAATTTCGCCGCGCGAAGACGGCGGCGTGCATGCCGTGCTGTCCGCGCCCGCAGCGGGCATCGCTCCGGCACAGCTCGCGGTTTTTTACGACGAGCGCGACCGCGTAGTGGCAAGCGGATTTATAAAATAGCGCTTTGTTTTTGCTTCACTTAAAGCTCGCGAGTTTGCAAAACGGCGCTTTGATCGCGCCGCTTGATCTGCACTCGCTCTGTTAAATTTCATATCGAAGTAAGATATTTGCGCTTTTGAATCCGCGCCGCCAAATTTTATCTTGCGAGCTCGGCGAGCAAGTTTTATGCGCGTAGCTTTACGATTAAGCCTTTTAAATTTACGCTCTGTCGCCGCGTTGCCCGCACTGCTAGCAAAAATTTACGAAAGCTGCGGTGCTAAAATAAAATTTTACGGCGACGCCTTACTTAAGCACGCCACGACGCAAA
>NZ_CALEDC010000408.1 GCF_937949835.1 uncultured Campylobacter sp. | reverse complement strand
GGTCATATTCTCGGCCTACGACGAGTCTAAATTTTTCACCAAAGCGATATCTATCGGCGTGGACGGCTACATACTAAAGCCTTTTACGACCGAGGATCTACTAAGCGTGCTTGAAAAAATCACGCAAAGCATCGAAATAAAACCGGGAAAGTTTATTTATCTAAGCGGCGATTTCGTGTGGGACAAGCAGAGTTTAACCCTATCCAAGGCAGGCGAAATTATCAAACTAACCAAAAACGAAACCTCTTTGTTGCAGCTGCTTCTAAGCTCTAGCGGACGGATCGCAAGCGGCCTTGAGATAGAAAACGAGCTGTTTGAGGACTATGGCGGATATGACGACAAACGGGTAAGAAATATCGTATCCAGATTTCACCAAAAAATAGGCTATAAGCTGATAGAAAATATCTACTCACAAGGATACAGAATAAAATGGCGATAGTAGACATCAAGAAAAATCATCAGAGATTTGAGACGATATTTTCAAATTCCGGCGTCGGCATCTTCATCGTGGACAAGAAAAGAAATATTATGGAGTGCAACGAGACCTTTTGTAAAATTTTCGGCTACGAATACGACGAGATCATCGGTAAATCCGCGCAAACCATACATCTAAGCGAAGAGAAATACCTGCATTTCGCAGACATCGCCTTTAATAAAGTAAGAAAAAATGAGGCCCTGCAGCTAAACTACGAGCTAAGGCACAAAAGCGGCAAAGGGCTGTGGATTAGAATTTCGGGCGACTCCATATCGGGAAACGACGAGGTGCTTTGGATAGTGGTGGATATCACCAAAAGGGTGATGGCGGAGAAGAAATTAAAACAAAGCAGGCTGAAGGTCAAACGGCTAAATTTAACGCTCAACCACGAGATCGAGGAGCAGCTAAAGCTCATAAGGCGCCAAGACGAGCAGCTTCAGTATCAATCAAGGCTCGCTCAGATGGGCGAAATTTTAAATATGATAGCGCATCAATGGAGGCAACCGCTGTCCGCTATCTCGGCTACGGCTTCGTATCTAAGCACTAGCTGCTTGATGGCGGATAAATTTGATAAAATGGCTCTTTTGGAGGAGCTAGGCAAGATCGAGCAGTATTCCAAGCACCTATCCGAAACGATCGATGAATTTAGAAATTTCTTTAAGCCCGCTAAGATCAAGGAAGTTACGAGCCTGGAGGAGCTTTGCAATATGGCGATAAATATCGCAAAAGCGATACTGCAAAATCAAAAGATTAAAATTTACGCGAAATACGGCTGCAACCAGACTCTGCTTACATATAAAAACGAGGTTTCGCAGGTTATTTTAAACATCATAAAAAATGCTCAAGACGCCTTTTTAGAAAGAAATATCGACGACGGGGTTATCGAAATTTCAACCTACATCGAAAAGTCCTATCTTTGCTTAAGCGTAAAAGATAACGCCGGCGGCATCAAAAAGGAGATCGCGGATAAAATTTTCGATCTGTATTTTTCTACCAAAGCTAGCAAAAACGGCACCGGCATCGGGCTATATATGTCAAAGATCATCATCGAAGATCACTGCAAGGGCTCGCTCGCCGTAGAGAGCCTAAAAGGCGGTTCAAATTTCATAATCAAACTTCCGAAATGAAGCTTTTCTGAGACAATTTAAAAATTTAATCCAAATTTACGCTACAAATGGGCTGCACTCTTTTTATATAATTAACAAAGATTAAATTTTATGTAAGGAGGGAGCGATGAGCGAACCTGAAGACAAAATTTATCTGGAGGAGCGGAAGCTTGTTAGAAGATATTCTCCGCTCACATCGGTGCTTATAAACACTCTATTTTTGTTTGTGGTGTTTTACGCATCGTGGTGGATCTTTCAAGATCCTAGGGGACTGATGAGGATGTATACCCCTTACGTGGGATATATGTGGTGCAGGTGGCTACTTGTAGTTATCATCTGGATAGCGTATATTTTTAACTTTTGGCCATTCAAAAGAGAGTGGCTCTATACGGCGGGGCCAGCGAAAAAGGGCATTATCTTTACGGTGATGGTATTTTTTACCTTCTTCGTATTCTTAAAGATATTCTTCGAATTTATTCTAGGCGAGCTTGCCATATCGTATTTTAGTCCGCGAAGGCTTGCGGAGCTTGGCATAACCGATTTTTACGCGCTTGAGTACTCGGCTCAGGCTATTTTGATGTTTGCCGCTATCGCATCGTGGCTCAGCCCCTCTTGGGTGGTGGCCGCGGATAATTCGCCGTGGCAGAAGCTAAAGCAGCCCGCTAAAGGCTTTACAGTTTTTATCTGGACCTTTTTGCTAAGTATGATCGTGTATTTCGTATTTTTCCACTCGCAAATGGGAATTTTATTCGATCCGTGGCAAAAATACACATCCATCACTCCGCCTTGGTGGCACAACTTCGCCGATACCGTGCACGGAAATTTCAATATCGCATGGATTATGTGCTGTACTGTTATGGTGTGGGTGTATGAAACTATCTGGGAGAGGTATCCTTTTAGCCTTATTAAGACGAACTGGCTTAGAAGGACGGCGTCGTTTTTCGGCATTATAGCGATGGCGTTTTGCTTTTCATTCTTCTTTTACTATCTGCAAGAGCTCATCTGGGGCGTGCATATTAGAGGCGACAGAAGGCTTTTTGCGCCCGATTGGCGATGGCTGCACGTAGGCGAGATAGCTATATTTTGGCTGGTGCCGGTGCTGTTTATTAAATTTTACTGCAACAACGCGGTTAATAAATTTTCAAAGCCCGTCAATATCCTTCTTAGAACGATCATAAGCATGGTAGCGGCTATCGTCCTATACTACGTCTATTATCAGGTCTCTCACTTTTTACTAGGCACCCAAAAAGGCTTTTCGCACCCGCAACAATTCCCGATGATTCCGATGATCTGGTTTATCAACGTCATGCTGATAAATTACTGGTTTATGGACGGCTGGCCGGGCTGGAAGCTTGCTGGCAAGAAAGAGGAAGCAGAGGAAGCAGGCGAGGAAGATGATTTTGGAAATAAAAATTCCATCAAAGGCTTGGTAGCGGGCTTTATCATAGGCGTGGTTATCTATCTCGCCGTAGTTTATCTAGCGCCTGCCGTGGGCAATATGCTTACAATTTTTAAATAAAGGATCTGAGATGAATGAAGCTAGAAGAGATTTTATAAAAGGCGGTGCAGCGGGAATAGGACTCGGCGCGCTCGCATCGATGGGAGTGTTTTCATACTCTCCTGCGAGGGAATTTTTTCTTCCGGATGAAGTGCGAAAGATGACCGATTTTGGCGCGATTAAAAGCGTCGAGGTTACTAATATCTCCGAAACGAGCTGGTTTGACAACTCGATGCTGATGGGAGATATTAAAGGCGCAGGCGGACTGCTAGTCAATCAATATCTATTTAACTGGCCACCGTTTGGTAACGGCAAAGGGCTTGCCAAAGGCAGCTACGAAGAGGGAATTTCACAAATCAAGCATCTTCTACCCGATAAGATCGATGAGGCGTGGGAGGTAACCAAAAAACTTTCCGTAAATCCCGATAACGCCGGCGGCTACTCCGCTTTGATAGAGATAGAGCGGCTAAACGGCGAAAAGAAAAAATATCTGCTTGATTGCGGCTGGTCATATAAGTGGATGCACGAGTGCTTTAAGCGGGAGGGGATCGATAAGATGCTGCAAAGCGGTGAGATCGACACTCTCATAATGTCGCACGAGCACTACGATCACTTTTGGGCGCTACCCGTAGTTTTAAAGTATAAGCCCGACATCAGAATCATCATTCACGAAGGCTTTTACCCGGAGGGCAGACAATATATCAAAGATTCAGGCCATAAAGGCGAGCTTGTAGTGTTTAAAAAGGGCAGAAATGAGATCGAGCCCGGAATGTGCACGTTTTGCTACGACTGCCCTATCATTACGAGGGTTTTTGGCGAGCAGTCGATCTTCGTAAACGTCAAAGACAAAGGCCTAGTGAGTATCACGGGCTGCTGCCATCAAGGCATCATTACTTTTTCGGACTCCGCGCATAAGGAGCTTAAGTACGACAACGACCAACTCTATGGTCTTTACGGCGGACTTCATATCTCGCCGTTTGACGACTGGGATCCAAAATACGACGATCTGGTTATCGGACTTAAAAGATGGAACTACCAAGTCATGGCGTGCAACCACTGCACGGGTCTGCTGACCGTGCAAAAATTCGTCCGCGAGGGCTATCCGATCGTAAAAGGCACGGCTAGATTTAGAACCAAAACGTCCGATTATCTGGGCAACGGCGATAAGGTTAAATTTGGATAGAAGCATGGAATTTCAAGATATTTTCCCTTTGAAATTTAAATACTCGTTTGAGGATTACAGGTCGCTTATGAGATGTATATTGATGAAGTCTCTTTACGATAGCGACATAAAATCCTCAAGCAGGTATCAAGGGATGTATAAGGGGAACTATTTTAATGAATGCTGGAGCATCAAATTTGGCTTTTACGGCGGAATTTACGGCATCGTTTTGCGGGAGGTGAAAGAGGATGCGGGCGTATTTGAGCTTTATTATTTCCCCTCCGCAAATGACGAGCTGCTCGGTAGCGTCTCGCTTTTTGAAGCCGTTTTGGCTGGGGAGCCGGACTTTTTGGCAAAGGTGCGAAATTTCTCCGCGCACGGGGAGCTTTTAAATAACTTCTGCGTCGCTACGATCTATTTAAAGCCGCAAGAGCGGGGCATAGCGCTATCTTTTGAAACGAAGCTCAGAGATAGATCGTACGCAAAGGACGGCGTCTGCGTAGAGG
>NZ_CALEDC010000407.1 GCF_937949835.1 uncultured Campylobacter sp. | reverse complement strand
AATTTAAACGCCGCGAAATTTCAAACGCTAGTAAAATTTCACGCCCTTGTGCGCGAGCATTTAAAGACGGCGCTGTATCACAAGTATTCGCAGGGCGTCGAAACTGCGGGTAAATTTTAAAAAATTGGCAAAGCAAGATTTAAAATTTAGGCGCGGGTGCATAGCGCTCACGGATTGCACTTAGTAGTTGTAGGTTGCCGCCTAATGCTTGAGCTCTGCCGCCTAGCGGTCAAATTCCGCTGCCTAGCGAGGCTAAATTTATTTGGTTCGCATGAAATTCAGGAAGCGAGAGCCGTTGGCGGCAGCGCAAAATTTAACCCGCCCGCATAAAATTTTAAGGAGCGCACGATGCAAATGCCGTAAATTCCGCGCAGTACCTGGCGCGTATCAAGCAGGCGGAAGCTCTTTTTGAGGGGCAAAATTTTACCCGGCGCCAAACGATAAATTTAGATAGCGGATATGAGATCGTAAAGGACGCATATAAGCTCGGCGCGGCAAGCTTTGGCGGCGGCGAATACACGCTGTTTGGCGCGCCGCAGATAAAAAGCCTACGCCGCATAGACGACGGGAACGGCGGCTGCGTAGCCCATCTCAAAAGCCGCGCGATAAAAACCTGGCGCTGCATAGATGATCGGGCGGAATTTTTCAGCCTGATCCGCCACGCAAACGGCAAATTTTACCTCGTCTTTCGCCAGGATCTATACGGCTATAGCGTGCTTGAATTGGATCGCGGGCGGATCATGCGCTTCGTGCCGGACGCCTGGACGCTCGGCAAGGAGAGCTTCATTTGGGGCGGCGTGCACTATCTGCGGGATTGGGACGCGTTGGTCGTGAGCGGTTGCTACTGGGGCGCTCCAAACGGCGTGCATTTGGTGAGCTTTGCCGAGTCGATGAGCGAAGAGCAGAGATATGTCGATGTCTTAGACTGCATACAGGGCGGTTGCGACATCTACGAGCAGGCTGATTTTGCGGGCTTTGAGGGTAATGAACTGAGCCTAAAATGCTTTCGCGCGGACGCCTTGCGATATGAAAAAGTAAAAATTTCGCGCGAGCAATACCGCGAATGGATGCGCGAAGCAAAACGGCTATAAGGCTTAAATTTGCTAAATTCGCGCTTAAATTTCAAGGCTTGCAAGCGGTAAATTTTAATTACAAGCCGCAAAAGCGGAATTCAGAGAGACCAAAGGGGCTGAAATAAGGAATATGGATGTTTTTTGAATACATTTTAATCGGCGCCTGCGTAGGCTTTATCAGCGGGTTTTTCGGCATCGGCGGCGGCACGGTCGTGGTGCCCGTGATGATGCTATTTGGCTACGATGTCAAGTACGCTATCGGCATCAGCATCATGCAGATGATCTTTAGCTCGATATTCGGCTCGTTCGTAAATTTTAAAAGCAAAATGCTAGACGTCGCGCCCGCGCTGGTGCTAGGGCTCGGGGGCTTTTGCGGCGCGCTTAGCAGCGGCTTTATCGTAAGCTATTTCTCCTCAAAATTCCTTCTGGGCACGCTTATTTTGGTGCAGATCATAAATTTAATCAAACTCTTTAAAACCCCGACCGAGCCCACGGGCGAGGCCAACGAATCTAAAATTTTGCTCTTTATCGTGGGGCTGTTCGTCGGCGCCGTGGCGATCAGCGTGGGTATCGGCGGCGCGGTATTCGTGATGCCTATTTTGATCAGCTTTTTAAACTACGACATCAAAAAGGCCGTCAGCACGGGGCTGTTTTTCGTGATATTTTCCTCAAGCGCAGGCTTTCTGAGCCTTTCCGCGCACGGGCTCGTGTACTACGAAATCGGCGCGTTACTCGGCGTCGGCTCGCTAGCGGGCGTTTATGCGGGCGTCAAAACCTCGCACAAGATTGGCAAAAAAGCTCAAAAGCGCTGGATGATAGCACTTATCGTCACGATACTTTGCGTGACGATTAAAAAATTTATCGCCCTAAACTAGCGCTATTCGTTTCGCCTGTCGCGCCTAAACTAGGCCTAAAGCGTGCTTTAAATTTTAAAATTTAAACTTCGTCCGTTTGTGCAAACGATTTTTGAAATTCGTATTTGAAATAAAACGCCCACGCAAGCGGACAAAGGATTATTAAAATGACGGCTACGACTTCGGCGGCTTGCGCATGAAATATTACAAATAAGGCACCTATGTAGTTAAGAACATAAGCAAAACCCCAAAATACCGCGTTTGAGCGGTCGTTTGATATTTCGGTTGCGACCAAATAGATGCAAATGCAAATTAGCGAGGCAATCAAAAAGGCTTCAAGGACGCCTAGCTTTTGGTAGTTTACGTCCGAAGCATAATAACCCAGCGCGCAAGACGCTAAGATTGCCGCGAGTAAAATTTTGCGTAAAATTTTAAGCGATTTGACTTCGGGCGAAGCATAGATTATAGCGCGCAAAGAGCTATAAAATAGGCATCTGCGACAAAATCAAAAAATATGTAATAAGCGAATTCTCCAAATATCCCCAAATCATAGCCGCTTCCTAAAATTTTTTCATCTATGACATATAGCGTGCCGAATTTCGCCGCTAAAAAAGCGGCCGTAAGCAGTATCGGGTGTAGTAGCGCCCTGCCTGCGAGCAGGTCCGTGTAAATGCGCCTAAGGAAATTTATCAATCTTTTCACGCTAGGCTCCTTTGAGATTTCGCTTCTTGCGACGTCTTTCGTGAAATTTTCGCCCGTCTGGGTTGAGTTTAAATTTGATCTCAAATTCGGGATAAATTTTAGCTCGAGAGCTTTTAAAAACCGCTTAGCGGCAAAGGCTTAAATTTGCGTGCTTGGGAGCGGGTCGCGTATTTTGAAATTTGCACCATTCAAATCATTTCCTATCGCAAGCTGTTTACGGGCGAGCACATATTGCAAAATGCGCGGATAAAATAGGGCATCAACTAGCTCGTCCGTCCGCTCGTAGCATTTAAAATTTTTATTCGATTTTTAGTTTCGCAGCCGGCTTATCCGCGGCGGGTTTGCGCACAGCGAGGTTTGTGTGCGGCCGTCTTGCTTGCGGTATGGATTTGCATGTAGCGGGGTTTTGCGCGGCAGATTTATGCGCAGCCAGGTTGCGCGCAAGCGGCGGGGGGGTTAAAA
>NZ_CALEDC010000406.1 GCF_937949835.1 uncultured Campylobacter sp. | reverse complement strand
GAATTTTAGAATTTTAGAATTTTAGAATTTTAGAATTTTAGAATTTTAGAATTTTGCGGCGCGAAAATTTACAAGCAAATTAAAACGCGCCGCAGCAAGTGGTGCTAGCAGCTAGTTTGCAGCGTCTTGAAGCTCTTCTTCGATCTCGGAGTTGCTTTTTACAACCATGCCTGAGCCGTGGATGACGCTAGGCATGCAGGATGTGCAGATATGCACCGTCTCGCCGTTTTTATGCGCCTTGATAAAGACTGCATTTTCATCGTCGCTACTTTTTAGCGAACAAATATTGCAAATGTAAATATCACCTGATTTCATAGAAATCCTTTCTTAAAAAATTTTGCACTATTTTATGAAAATTTCAAAATTTTTCATTGATTTTAGTTAATCTTTAGCGATTTTTATTGCGGGCGCTTTCGTCTATCAGCACTACGTGCGTCAAAAAGATGATGAAAAATAGCTGGAAAAATAATCCTACCAGCGGGATCAAACACAGCAGATAAAAAATAAAAGCGCTTAGGGCAAATTTATATCCGCCACCCATTTTATAAGAGCGCTCGAAGCTTTTCGCGCTTAACGCGTTTGAAGCGACGTCGATTAGAACCAGCTTGTAATAGATATAAAAAAACGGCACGTTGATTATGAATAAATTTATTACCGGTACGAACAAAAGCACCGAACAGATAAATAAGATCGCTAAAAATTTTAAAATTTCAACGCTCATCAGCTTCAGTACTCGCGCCATGCTCGCTTCATCCGCGCGACTTAGGCGGTAGTGGCGTGCGTTGATCTCTTTAGTGACTGCGGGCGTCAGAAATCCTGCTATGATAAGCGCACAAAACACGCTAAGCATCAGTACCGCAAAGCTGGCAAACACCGAAAAAATCGCGCCGATAATCCACTTCGTAGCAGCGAAGCTTAGAATTTTTGCAATTACCGGGAAGCGCTGTTCGTCCAAGAAGCTAAAATCGCCGCTTTGCGCGCCCTGCGAAAGCGCGTCAAAAAGCTCTTTGCCGCCGAAAAATGCGAGCGTGCCCAAGATTATAAGCGAGCACATAAGCGGCAATAGCGAGAGCAAAATAAACTTGCGCGTAAAAAAGTCCTGCTTTGCCAAATTAAAAATTCTACCCATGTATGCTCCTATTTGCGTTATTTTAGCGACTTTTGCGACGGAATTTGAGCTGAGTAATTTGGCTGTCGCACGAAACGCGCCTCATCAATCCGCTCGCTTGGCTCATTCGCTTTTTTAACCGGCTCATCTCGCTTTATAATACGAAATTTTATGCTTTGATTGCTCGCCCACCCGCGTTTAATCTACTCATTTATAGTGCGTAAAAAAGAGGCCAGATCTAGCTATGTTTTTGCCTGTTGCGAATATTTATTTGCTTACTACGCAGAATTTTTGCCTCTTATAAATAAGCTGACATTGCGTAAAATTTCAGGCACAAAATTGCAGAATTTCAAATCAAAGCCCTTTTTTAAAATTTGCCTGCCGAAATTTTATAGATGGAATTTTAAAATTTTAAAGATAAATTTTGCAAGCAAACCCACGACTTCACTTCGTCGCGTCGTAGATCTTTTGCAATTGCTCGTAAATTTCGTTTGCGCTTACTGTGCCTTTTGATAGCACCTCGATTAGCACCTCGTTATCTTCAAGGTCTCCCCAGATTTTGCGGTAGCTGCCCTCTTTATAACCATTATTTTGGCGGAATTTATTTAGCACGTTTTTGCCGATATATTTGGCAAAAAGTATGTCTAAGCTCACGCCACATTTAATCGCCACGCGGAAAAAATCGGTCAGTAGCTCGCCGATTTGCAGCTCAAATCCGCTTGTTTCGTGGATTATGAGCTCAATGTCGTTTACGATTTCGTAGATGCTGTATTCGCGCACGTCGTAGGCGTAGGAGCTAAACTCCGCAAATCCGCTTACTGCCGTGACGTCGCTTACGATGTGATCGATGTTTTTGCTGCCGTAATATTGCTCTAAAATATAGCTCATCACGAAGTGCCAAATATCAACGATCTCGATGACGATATTATTCACGTCCGGCGCTGCAGAGATATTTTTCCAATGCTTCCACGCAAAGCTATCGATGAGCTCTGCGCATTCCATGTAAATGCAGCGCTTCCAGTTGATAAGTTTGCCGTTTTTTGTATAGCCGTCCTCCCAGCCCACGCCATTTGTTTCGTCGTTTAGGGCTTGCTGCATCAAAAACATCTCTTTTACTTTTTTATAATTTTCCATAAAAATTCTCCTAATTTTGGCTCGCGATTATAGCTAATAAAAGAAAATCATTGTATAATTTAGCAAAAAGGAGGCTTAAAATGTGTGCCGCTCAGGATAAATTCGACGAGTTTTTAGGCAGGATGAAACTCCTATCTCTCGGAGTTTTGCGCAATAATCTGCCATATTGCTGCAGTGCATTTTATGCCTACGATCCGCAAAATAAGGAGCTCATCATCGCAAGTGCGAGCGACTCCGAGCATATCAAAGCAGTCTTTGCCAACCGCGGAGTTGCGGCTACGGTCGCACTGGATACGAAATTTGTAGGTAGGATCAAAGGCGTGCAGATTTGCGGCCATATCCGTAGCGCGGATGAGCGCGAAACCTCGCTATATCTTAAGCGCTTCCCGTTTGCGCGCGCAATGGAGACTGATTTTTTTACGATTAGAATCGATTGGATGAAAATGACCGATAATACTCTAACTTTCGGCAAAAAGCTAATTTGGGAGCGCTAGCTCGCTAAGAAATCGTCTATTTATTTTTACGAAATTTTAAACTTTGCGAGGATTAAATTTTATCTAGTAAAATTTTGCAATTTGCATAAAATTCTATCTTGTCGGTTTTTTCAAAGAATTTCACCATTAGATCCGCTTTAAAATTTCCGCTCGGTTGGTTTTTGGAATTTTACAGCGTGGAATTTAGCGTAAAATTTCATCTTACAAGCTGGGATTGTCACAAATTTTATTCCCTTGGAAGCGGAGCCTGGCGCGTAGAATTTTGCTTGAAAATTTTAAAATTCTAAAATTTAACTTTTCAAATTTAGCCTGGCGCGCGAGCTTAGCTCTGCCGCTTTCTGATTTCGCTTACTAGCTGTCCGCCGATCGCATAGTCGTCAGTGGATATTTCATCTATCGTAACGACCGTAGTTTTCTCGCCCCTGCCTAGCACGGCTACCAGGGCATCGGTTAGGTCTTTTACGAGCCTTGCTTTTTGTTTGCGACTTAAGCCGTCGCGCTCTTTGGTGATTTTAACGTTTATGTAGGGCATTAATTTTCCTAAAAATAAGCGTAATTGTAGCCAAAATTTTGTCTGTGCGCCTGAAAGTGCGGAATTTTATGTTAAAATCGCCATGAACTGAATTTAAGGAGAAAATATGCCATTGTTAGATAGTTTTAAGGTCGATCATACCCGCATGAATGCCCCGGGCGTGCGGCTCGCAAAGAGCATGCGCACCAAAAGCGGCGATAAGATTAGCGTCTATGATCTGCGGTTTTGCCGCCCGAATTTAGAGATCATGAGCGAGCGCGGCACTCACACGCTGGAGCATCTTTTCGCGGGCTTCATGCGCGAGCATCTAAATAGCGCGGACGTCGAGATTATCGACATCTCGCCGATGGGGTGCCGCACGGGCTTTTATATGAGCGTGATCGGAGCGCCTAGCGAGAGCGCCGTCGCGGCGGCGTGGAGCGCGAGTATGAAGGATATTTTGGGCGTGGGCTCTCAAGCGGACATCCCCGAGCTGAATAAATTTCAGTGCGGCACCTTCGCGATGCACTCGCTAGCAGAAGCTAAACAGATCGCGCAAAATGTGCTAAATAAGGGTATCGGCGTGATCAAAAACGACGAGATCGCGCTGGATCCAAGCAAGATAAAATAGTTTTGAAATTTAAGAGATAGCGCAAAATTCTAACGCTATCTCTTTGAACGCCCGCTCGGCTCGTGATCAGTATGTTACGCGCTATAAAAACATTATCGTAAAATATGCAAAAATTCGAGGCACAAAATGCGTATTTGCTAAAACAAGCCGGAGGTAGTAGCATCTATTTATAAGCCGATTTAGCTTTATAAACCGACTTGGAGCTTGCCGTAAAGTCTGCGTCACGCGAGGTTTTTGATAAAAGCTACGATTTGGCTTTAATCTGGGTGGCAAAAGCGCGCAAGCAAAGCTTATATCAAATTTAATAAATTTATCTAGCAGAGCAGCTTTAAATTTAGAAGAATTTTTAAAATTCCGTCTTAAATTAAAGCCGAAATTCTATCCGCAAATACCCTGCTTATGCGTTTCTTGCTTTTAGATGCAATCTTCAATCCTCCAAAAAAATCGCACAGTAAAATGTGAATTTAAAATTTTTATTTAAGGTTGCGTTGCGAGTTTGGCGCTTGAAATTTCACTTTCGCTGCACGAAAAGAATGCTAAAATTCCGCCGAAACCGCACCGGATGCGGTGAACTTAAAGGAGAGAAAATGCAAAGAATTTTTCATATAAAAGATGCTATTTGTAGCGACGAGCGAGCCGTAAAAACGACATTTTTTACTACGGAGGCCACTTGCGGCGCGGTTTGGATCGTCAAACGCGGCCAGGTCGTAGCGCCGCATATTCACCCAGACGGAGATGACGTATGGATCTGCTTAAGCGGACGCGGCGTGTTTTATCCGAGCAAGGGCGAGGAGGTGCCGATCTGTGCGGGCGATCTAATCATTTCCAAAAGCGGAGAGTGCCACGGTATGAAAAATACGGGCGGTGAGGATTTTGTGTTTGCAAGCGTTACGGCGCCGATTCCGTGCGGCTACGAAGCGCTTTGAATTAAAATTTGCCAGAGATTTTGTGGTATTCGTAAAATAAATTAGCGCCGCAAAGAGTTGAATCAGAATTTGTCCGTAGCGTTAAATTTCATAAATTTAGCCGCGCTTTTGTACAATTTCAAGTGCCGCGCAATCTGCGGCGAGATTAAATTTGAGGCAAAAGATGTATGAAGATTTTACGCAAGAGCCAAAGGATGAGCTCGCGCAAAAGAAGCGCAAAGATAGGGCGCGCAAGGTAGAAGCAGATCGTAA
>NZ_CALEDC010000405.1 GCF_937949835.1 uncultured Campylobacter sp. | reverse complement strand
CTGATCGCCACGCTGCCCGAGTCCTTATCTACGGCGTAAGGCGGATCGATCTGGTTTTCGGTGATGTCGATCTTTTGGTTGCGCTTGATGTTGTATTCCTCTTGCAGCTCCCAAACGATCTCGGGGATACACGAGCCGTATATCGCTATCTCATCCTCGCGCTCATCCTCGTTTATGCTAGGCGTGGTTTCGATGCAATATCCGTAGTGAAACGGCAGGCGGGAAAATGTCGCTTCGCGCACGAGAGTGCCGTTTGCGTAGGTTTTGAGCTTCCATACGATCCGCCCCTGCTCGCGGCTTTTGACATACAGATCTCGCATCGCTATGCGCTCGCTGCCTGCCGTGGTCTGCGCGATCACGTTTCGGTCTTTGGATTTGTAGAATTTTCGCTCCAGCTTCTCTCTGATCTCTCTTGCGGATTGGTTATATTTATAGGCTACGTATTCGATGTCGTTGATGTCGCTTGCGTGGCGATCAAATGCCAAATCCGTAATTGGGATAAATTTCGTGCGGATCTGCGCGGCGGTTTTGTCGTAAAATAGATTGACGATACCCAGCGGCAGATACAGCGCGCTAAGCACGGCTTTGGATAGCCCCACGCGGTGCTCTTTCTTTTTCCAATAGTTTTTCAGCACCGCCGTAAGCGCGTTTTGCAGGATTAGATCGTGATCACTTCGCAGTCCTACCCTCTTTACTTCGATCGGGCAGCGATCGCTCATAAAGCTGGTTTTGAATACGCTATGGATGATATTTACGGTGGTTTTTACGAGCGGAACGTAAAGCTTCGAGCGGCTTCGCTCTGCGCTCTTGCGCTTGCTCGTGCGGTTATCCTCTTTGTAAACCGCGCGATACGCTCGCTCGCAGCGCAGAAATCTCTCTTCCTGCTCCTCAAGGTCGCTAAAAGCGCGCGTGATTAGCGAGTAATCTTCGTCGTTTGGCATTTTCTACTCCGCAAAAGGGCGCATCCTGCCCGGATTTGACCCTATTTTTTTGGATAGCTTATTCCCCCGCGTCCTAATTTTTCTATACTGCGATTTGCTTTTTTGTATCTTTTTTGATACAATTACTGCCATGAAAAGAGTTAAGGCTGTTTTTTATGAAAGCGGAAGCGGCAATGAGCCCGTGCGGGAGTGGTTATTAGGTTTGGATAGAGAGGATCGCAAGAGTGATTTTTATCGTGAAGC
>NZ_CALEDC010000404.1 GCF_937949835.1 uncultured Campylobacter sp. | reverse complement strand
AGTAGCTCCATGATCTGCTCGCGCGCTAAAAACACGATCGCGACGAAAAGCGCCGTCGCTCCAAGGCCAAAGCGCAGCGCGGTAAAAGTGTGCCGGTACGCCTCCTGCGGCTTAGCGGCGCCTACGAGGCGACCTACGATCACTTCGTTTGCCATACTGATCGCGCTTCCGCCGAAGAAGATGAATGATGAAATTTGAAAATAGATCGTCTGCACGGTAAGGCTCGCCTCGCCCATACTCGCGACGAAGGCGAAAGCGACTAGATATTGCACGATCCACAGCATGTTTTCGCCCGCGCTCGGAAGCCCTACGGATAAAATTTTACGCAGCGTGGCGAGCTTGATCTTTAAAAACATCGTTAGGTAAAATTTTATCTTTAGCACCTTCGTGATGATGAGGAAGAATAAAAATACGCCGATCATGCGCCCTGCGATCGTGCTCACGCCGATGCCTTCAAGCCCGTAGTACGGCAGTCCGAACGGCCTAAAGAGCACGACGTAGTTGCCAGCGAGCGTTACTAAATTCATTGCCACGGAGACTGCGATGATGAAATTTGCGTATCCGTAAACGCGCACGATGGCGCTAAGCACGATCGCGACGGCGTCTATCGCAAAGACGATGCTGATGACTTTAAGATAGATCGTGCTTTCGCTCAAAAGCTCGGCGGGCACCTGCAGCGCGTGCAGCAAAAACGGCGCGCAGCTAAAGACGAAAACGCCGCTACAAAGTCCCACGAGCGCGTTAAATGCGATGCTCGTGTGGATCGCGCGCATGGCTAGGACTTTGTTTTTCGCCCCCAGCGCCTGCGCTACGAGTACCGAGCAGCCCACGGCCAGGAAGCCAAAAACGGTGATGAAGAGCAAAAATATCTCGTTGCCCGCCCCCAGCGCGCCTACTAGCGAGACGTCCACGCGTGAGATCATGTAGGTGTTGATAAACGTGGTCACTAGGCGCAAAAACATATCGATGTAGATTGCGAGCGAGAGCCTTAGTAGCGAGATTTCTTTCATATTTTGCCTTTATTTGCGGGAAATTGTAGCCGAAAATTCTTTTAGGTTTGCTTTTGCGCAGGGGGCGAGCGGAGTTTCTTTAGCGCGCCGCGCGACATGCGTAAAATTAGAATTTACGGCGCCGTGCGCAAATATGCGGCGATTTATCGCGGAGGAGCGAGAGCATACGTAGCCGCATATCTCGCGCAGCGATCTGTAGTAAAGGGGTAAAAAGACGGCGCAGAATTCCACGCGATTTAAAATTTAAAAGTCGCGTGAAATTTTATTAAATTTATGCCGGTTGGAGTAAATTTCACTTTCCGCTAGATCGAATTTCGCTTCCTCATATGAACCGTGAAGTGCTCCGACGCGTCCTTAAAGCCGCACTTTTGTAGGAATTCTCCGGCGCCCTCAGCCTTGTGCAGAGGGGTCACGACAAAGGTGGTGGTGTGCGCAAAGCGCTTATTAAAGGCATTCACA
>NZ_CALEDC010000403.1 GCF_937949835.1 uncultured Campylobacter sp. | reverse complement strand
AATGATTTAATCCGCGCGCGTTGGGATAAACGGCGGTTTTACCAAGAGTTCTTGAATAATCGTGATTTTGCCTCCCGGTTTGAACGTAAAATTTATTATTTTCATCCGGCGCTAGCCAAAGCTTGGCGTTAGAATCCGATTTATCACTCTTTTGATAGCCTCCCTTATAGCCGTCCTCGTCGCGCAGCTTTTTATATCCCCACAACTGAAGCGCTGCATACTGCCCGAAGGGAATATTGACGTAGGCTTCGCCCATCTTACCGTTTCCGATACCCTCGTGATCTTGGATAGTTGTAGATATAGCGGCGCTTCCGCTAAATTTAGAAAAATTCTTTTTCGTAATGATATTTATCACGCCGCCTACCGCATCGCTTCCGTAAAGCGAGCTCATCGGTCCCCTAATCACTTCGATACGCTCTATCGCTCCCGTGGGCGGGATAAAATTCGAGTTCATATCGCCCGCTCCGCCTTTCGGGTTCGCCGCCGCGGAACTTACGCGTTTGCCGTCGATAAGCACAAGGGTTTGAGAGCTTTCCATTCCTCTGATGGATATCCCGCTTGCCGGGCCGTCGTCGCCTGCGATAACGCTGACGCCAGGCATTTTATTCGCGATATCGTGCAGCGAAGTGAAGCTGCCGCTTGATATCTCTTTATTATCCAAGGTAGAGATGGAGGCCGGCGCCTGCCTAATATCTTGGCGAAAGCCGCTCGCACTTACTACGATTTCGCCAAGATTCGTGCTATTTGCGTCACTGCTTAGATGTGAGCCTTCGACGCCGCATAAAATCGAAACGCTCGCGCATATCGATAATGCGATAAATTTCGCCTTTTTAAAATACATATCTTTTTGCATTTTTGTTCCTATATTTTGAAATTTAATCGCGGATTATAACTCAAAGCGGATAAATTTAATATTAATTATTAAAGTATTTTTATAGAATTAAATTTCACTAATAGTTACCCATTCCATCGATATTTTTATAAAAATTATTTTAAATAAAGTACAGCATATAATCAAGAAATTGCTGTAAATAAGTAAAATTTTATAATGCCAGGCCTTAATTATCAAATCTTTTTGAAGAAATTTTGCACAGTTTTTGATTTTATCTGCTCTAAGAATCATTTTCGCTTTTGTGGACGTGTATATTTTAAACTATCGAAGGCATTACAAGCGGTAACGCGAAAACGGCTTTGCTCTATTGATTTCGTGCATCCTGCGCTTGGGATAATTATAGACTTGGGATTAATATGCGATGTTTTTTAACACAGTAGCTTCGTATGAATAAATTTATCTTACTAAGGAGCATAATCGCTTCGGCGCAATTTAAAATTTTGAGTAGTTTATATAGGCGGATTTAAATTTAAACTAGATTTATCAGCGCGGCACAATCTGCCGAGGTTTTAAATTTAGAAGTAAAGAGGCGATTTAAATTTAAAATCCTGGCGCAAGAATGCAAAGTAAGAAGATAAATTTAATAAGACCCCGCCAATTTTAAAAT
>NZ_CALEDC010000402.1 GCF_937949835.1 uncultured Campylobacter sp. | reverse complement strand
CGGTTCCGTTTTCATTCGTGAAGTCTTTACCACTCTCGCAAACTTTTTCCATTTCATTTATTGCTTCCTCATCCGTAAGCTCTTTTACCTCTTCGGCAAACATAAAAGAGCTTAAAAAAGCCAAAGCTAAAATGATTTTTTTCATTTCTTCCTCCTTAAAATTTTTCGTATTATTTCACTTTTCGTTGTCAGATACTGTCATTTAATGATGTTAAAATTTTTATTACTTTTTTGAATTTTAAAAATTCTGCAAAAGTATACCCCCATAATAAGCGCAAAAATATACGATTGCCATGTTTTACAGCCTGCGTACGGCAATCGCATCAATATCTAATTTTCAATCTATGACTTACTGGCGCTATGAAATTTTATAGCGCCTAATACCGACGAGCTCTTGATATACTCAAAAATTATAAAATTTTTAAGAGTCGATGTGCGAAATTTAAAAAGCTAGTTTTTAAAGTAAAATTATTTTAAAAACTTAATTTATAATTTAAGCTTTTATAAGCCGCGAAAATCTTAGCTCTATTTAAAAATAGAAAAATAAAATTTCGCTCTATAACTTAAAATTTCGTTTTAAGGCCGAAAAATTCGCAATTTTTAATGCTAAAATTCTATAAATCTTTCATTCATTTCACATTAAAGGAGAAAAAATGAAAAGACGCGAATTTTTAAAAGGCGTTGCCGCGAGCGCGGCAGGTGTGGCAAGTGCGAACGCCACTAGCGTCATTAGCGACGATCTGATGAATAGCGAGGATGCGCCGATCACCGCCTCGCATTTCGGCGCGGTTAGGGCTCTTAGGCGAAACGGTAAATTTGAAGGCGTTTTAAGCGAGAGTGAGCTCGATTTTTTCCCGATCAGCCTTACTCAGGGGCTTGCGGCGCGCACATACGACGCTACGCGTATCGCGCGACCATGCGTGCGAAAAGGCTATCTAGAAAAAGGCTGGCAGAGCGACAAAAGCATGCGCGGCAAGGACGAGTGGATCGAGATTAGTTGGGATGAGGCGTATAAACTCGTAGCAGACGAGCTAAAGCGCGTGCTTAAAGAGCACGGCGCAAGCTCAATTTACGGCGGCAGCTATGGCTGGTACAGCGTCGGCAGCGTAAATAACCCGCAAACCCTACTCGGTCGCATGCTAAATATCATCGGCGGCTACACTACGAGAAAGCTTAACTATTCGTGCCACTGTATAAGTGCGATAACCCCGCACATCAGCGGAACGGACGAGGCCAACGCCTTGCAAACCGCGTGGCCTACGATCCTAAAGCATAGCGAAGCGGTGCTCATCTGGGGTGCCGATCCGATCAATACCAATCAGATCGCATGGGCAGTGCCTGATCATGAGAGCTATTTGTATTTCGCAAAGCTAAAAGAGCAGATGCAAAAGCGCGGCGTAAAGGTGATCACGATCGATCCGGTCTATAATAACACCGCTAAATTTTTAGGCTCTGAGCACATTTCGATCAACCCTACCACCGACGTTGCGATGATGATGGCGATATGTTACGAGATGATGGCGCAAGGGCTTGCGGATGAGAAATTTCTTAAAAAATACACTCACGGCGCGGAGGAATTTAAAGCCTATCTTAGAGGCGAAAGCGAAGATGGACTGAAAAAAGACGCGGCGTGGGCGTCTAAAATTTGCGGCGTGAGAGAGGATGAGATCAAAGGCTTAGCTAAAATTTTAGGCAGCAAGCGCACTATGATAATGTGCGGCTGGGGTCCGCAGCGCGCTCATCACGGCGAGCAGTTTCACTGGATGGCAACGGTGCTTGCCGCTTTCGTGGGCCAAATCGGGCTTGCGGGCGGTGGATACGGCTTTGGCTATCATTACAGCGACGGCGGCTGCCCTAGCCCCGCAGCTCCGG
>NZ_CALEDC010000401.1 GCF_937949835.1 uncultured Campylobacter sp. | reverse complement strand
AATATATATAAAAATTTCAGATGATAATTTTATACCGATATTTGTAAAAAATGACTCTAAATATGTTCCCAATATCATCGAAAAATAAAAAGTAGCAAACGCCGATGACCAATACGCCATAATCACGCGTCTGATAAATCTATGCCTATCGTATCGCTTCTTTAAATTTTCAGGGATAGCGGCAAATTTCTTGTCCAGCTCTTTCGTGTCTGATTGAAATTTTTCGTCCACAGCTTACTCCTTTTAAAGCGCTAAATTTTAGAAATTATATCGAATTTAGCGCCGCAAAGCGGCTAAAATTAGGTCTAAATTTAAACGCCAAAGAGTATAATCGCGCCATGGTTTTGACGCAAAATTTGATCTATGAAATTTTATCGGTCGTGTAGGAAATCTCTGCGGGCAGAGTCGCTAGCTACGGACAGATCGCGCGCCTAATCGGGCTGCCCGCTCACTCGCGGCTCGTGGGGCGCGTGCTCTCGCAAGCAGAGCTCTACGGCGACTACCCGTGCCACCGCGTCGTAAACCACGCGGGCGCCTTGGCGGCGAGCTTTGCGGCTCAGCGCGAACTGCTAGAGGCCGAAGGCGTGGAATTTAGAGGCGAGCGCGCCTGTATGAAAAAGCACCGCTGGGAGTGCTAGGTATAGAATTTTAATCGCCCTATAAGCAGCCCGGCATAGAATTTACGGATCGTTTGAAGCGCGAAATTTCAAATCATTTGCGGCAAAAATTCTAAATTGTCCGCGGCGCGAAATTTTAAATTTACAAAGCGGCGGCAGGGTGAGATGGAAGCTAGGCGCTACCGATCGCTAAGAGCCTGCGAGCTTTATTTGCTTGTAGATGCGACGCAAATCATCATGCGCGAAAAGATAGAATTTTATCTTTTTTGCGTGGCGGTTTAAAACGCTAATTTAAGCGGGCTCCTCGGCAATCAGCTCGCCGCAATTTTACGAAGCAGGCGCGACGCCGCCTATTAGTTTTTTCACTGCAGGCTTTCGCGCCCGTTTCGGCGCCGCTTGTAGATTTTGGCTATCGCAAATTTTGTAGCGGCCGAACCGGCGGCCGATCTGTCCGTCCTCGGCGCGTTAAAATTTTAAATAGATGCGACTTCTGCGAGAGGCGGAGAAAAAAGGACGAAATTTTAAATTTTATTTCAGATTAAACGAAAGCCTATCTAATCGGT
>NZ_CALEDC010000400.1 GCF_937949835.1 uncultured Campylobacter sp. | reverse complement strand
TACGGACTGCTGTTGTGGGCTAAAGTAGATAAAAATAAAGGCAAAAATTTTTGCAAGAAGGCTTGCGATAAGGGTAATATAAAGGAGGCGTGCAAATGGGTACTAGGTATGAGCGAGGAGGAAGAGCAAATTTTATATTTGAGGCGGTATTTAAAGCTGGGCTGCAAAGACGGCAATGCGCAAATGTGCAAGGATTTAGGAAAAATAGGGAATTAGAGCAGAATTTTAAATACTAAATTGCCCCACTTGCAAGCTCATAAAATTCGGACTTTAAAATTTAATCTTAATTGGGCTATAATCTTAGAATTAATATTCAAAAAAGGAGTTTTTATGCAAACACAGAATAATTTTATAAACCGTGAACTAAGCTGGCTACGCTTCAATACCCGCGTGCTGGAACAATGCAAAAAGGATATCCCGCTAATTGAAAAATTAAAATTTCTAGCGATTTACAGCACGAATTTAGACGAATTTTATATGATCCGCGTGGCGGGTTTGAAGCAGCTTTTTACCGCCGGCGTTATAACCAGCGGGGACGATGAGATGACGCCTCTTGAGCAGCTACGCGCGATCCGCTCCTATCTGAGAAACGAACAAACCGAGCTTGAGCAGCAGTATTTCGGCATCCAAAAAGAGCTTTGCAAAAACGGGCTTTTTATCAAAAGCTACGACGAGCTGCCGCCCGAGCTAAAGCCGGTGGCGGACGAGTTTTTCTTCTCGCAAATAATGCCAGTAATCGTCCCGATCGCAGTGGATGCGACCCATCCTTTCCCTCATCTAAACAATCTCAGCTTCTCCCTCGCAGTCAAGCTCTGCGATGAGGGCGCGCCCGAGTCGGTGCATTTCGGGATGATTAGAATTCCGCGCGTGATCCCGCGCTTCGTGCAGGTCGCGCAAAACACCTACGTGCCGATCGGTACTATCGTAAAACGCCACGCGGAGGAGATTTTCCCGGGCTACAAGCTCATCAGCTCCGCAGCTTTCCGCGTCACGCGAAACGCAGATATCGTAATCGAGGAGGAGGAAGCGGACGATTTTATGATGATCCTGGAAGCGGGGCTTAAGCTGCGCCGTAAAGGGGCTTTCGTGCGGCTTCAGATCGAAAAGGACGCCGATGCCGAACTATTAGAATTTCTAAATTCTCATCTTAAAATTTTTTACAAAGATATATATGAATGCGCCGTGCCGCTTACGCTGGACGGGCTTTGGGAGATCGCTTCCAATAAGGATTTTTCCTTTCTAGCCCATCCTCAGTATCTGCCAAAAACTCTGCCCCCCTTTAACGAAAACACCTCCGTTATGAGCGCGATGGAGAAGGAGGATATCTTGTTAATTCATCCTTACGAGAGCTTCGATCCGGTGCAAAAACTCATCAAAGAAGCCGCCAAGGATCCAAAGGTCATCTCGATCCGTATGACGCTGTACCGGGTGGAGAAAAACTCCCCGATCGTCCAGAGCCTGATCGAGGCCGCAAGCGACGGCAAGCAGGTAACGGTGATGGTCGAGCTTAAGGCGAGGTTTGATGAGGAAAACAACCTGCACTGGGCAAAGGCGCTCGAAGACGCGGGCGCGCACGTGATCTACGGCATCACGGGCTTTAAAGTCCACGCCAAGGTAACTCAGATCATCAAAAAAGAGGACGGCAAGTTAAAATTTTATATCCACTTAGGTACGGGCAACTACAACGGCTCGAGCGCTAAAATTTACACCGACGTGAGCTTTTTTACCTGCGGCGACCGCTTTGATAAGGACACGACGAATTTCTTCCACATCCTCTCGGGCTACAACAAAAACCGCAAGCTCGACAACCTCTCTATGTCGCCGATGCAGATCAAAGAGCGACTCCTTGCGATGATAAAAAACGAGGAGAAGAAAGGCTCTGCCGGCAGGATCATCGCTAAGATGAACGCTCTTGTCGACGGCGATATGATCAAGGCGCTGTATAAAGCAAGCGCCGCGGGCGTAAAGATCGATCTCATCGTGCGCGGCATCTGCTGCTTGCGCCCGGCGCTTAAGGGCGTTAGCGAAAATATCCGCGTGATCTCGATCGTCGGCAAATACCTGGAGCACGCTAGAATTTTTTATTTCGCGCACGCGCAGCCCAGCCTATACATAGCGAGTGCGGATTGGATGCCGCGAAATTTAGAGCGCAGACTGGAGTTGATGAGCCCGATTTACAACGAAAATTTGCAAAATAAACTCAAAGAAATTTTAAAGCTTCAGCTAAGCGACAACGAGCTTGCATTCGAGCTGCAAAGCAGCGGCGAATACCAAAAGATCGAGCCGAAAAAAGGCGAAGAGAAAATCGACGATCAGGAATTTTTAGAAATTTATTTCAATAAAATTTATAAAAACATCCGCAAGCACGACGAAAGCGGTACGGCGCTAACCAAGCTTTTGAAGGAGAGCTAGACATCTAGAAATTTTGCGTCGTTTGGGCTAGCTATTCGCTAAGCCCACGCGCAGACCGAGATCATAAAATATT
>NZ_CALEDC010000399.1 GCF_937949835.1 uncultured Campylobacter sp. | reverse complement strand
TCCATTCGTATTTTCCGGTACTATAAAAGAACTTAAAAGGCACAAAGGACATTATCGTACGAAAGCCAATTGTGTAGTGTTAATCCAAAATAATAATAAAATCATCACTAGACGCTTTGTAGATGTAAAAATTTCAGAAGGAACATATATTTGTGATATATTTTTTAAAGAATATGTATTTAATCGATGTATAATCATGAATATGTCTGATTTTGTATTGAATAAGCTGAGCCGCTGCGATGATGGTTTGGTTTTATTTAAAGATACGACAAACATGAGCTATCTCTACAAAGGAAGAAAAACTAGCGTTATAGCTGGTATAATTTTAGTTTTAATAGCTTTTATATTTACTTTCAAGCTTCATATAGAATATAAAAAATCCAAACTAAAAGATTAAATTTTAATCTCTAAATTTACAGCGCTTGCGCGAGTATAAATTTCGCAAAATCCTCGCGGGAGTTCGGGCATTTGCACACTTCGTAGTATTTGTAACCTAGCTCGCGCGCCTGGGCCCTATAAAAAATATCCAGCTCAAAATCGGTCTCGGAGTTATCCACGCAAAACGCGATCGGAAATATGAGCGCTTTTTTGCTCTGCAGATCCCGCAAAACGTCCGCGATATTGGGCTCCAGCCACTTCACGGGGCCCAGGCGCGATTGATACGCCAAGATGATCTCTTTAAATTTAATCCCGCGCGCAGCGAGCAGATCTTGTAAAATCTCCACGTGCGCCTCTACCTGCGCCTCGTAGGGGTCGCCCGCGGCGATCATTTTTACAGGCAGCGAATGCGCGGAAAATATGAGCGAAATTTGCGAAATTTCATCCGCGCTAAATTTCGAGACGCACTCTGCGATTAAATTTAATAAAATTTCGTTGTAAGCGGCGCTATCGTAGAAAATATCAACTATCTTATAATTTTTTATCCCGAGCCGCTTAAGTGCCGCTTCGGCAGAGCACAGGCTCGATTGCACCGTAGTTTTCGAGAAGTGCGGATACAAAGGCATCAAAATTATCTCGTCAAAATCCGCGTATTTTTTAAGCACGTCCTCCGCAAAGGGCGGCGTGTAATTCATCGCATAATCGCAAACCAGCTCGTCTATCGGTTTTTCATCCTGCGGCGGCTCATTTGCAGCGCCTTGGAATTCTATCTCATTTTGAAATTTAGCTGCGCTCTGAAATTTTAAATTTTGTGCACTATCTGCATTTTCAAATTTTAATTCCGCGCCATATTTTGCTCGCGCGAGTAAATTTACCCGCTCGCAAAGCGCTTCGGTGATGGAGCATATCGGCGAGCGCCCGCCCAATTTTTCGTAGTTGCTGCGCGCCGATGCGGTTCTGCTTTTTACGATGAGCGCGGCTAAAACGCTACGCCAAAAATCGCTCTTAACGCCCAAAATAAAGGGGTCGTTAAACATATTTTTTAAAAAAACTTCAACCTCGCCCAGATTATTCGGGCCGCCCATGTTGAGTAAAATTAGGGCTTTTTTCATGAGATGATTTCTCGTATTTTTATAGCGTCCTCTACGCTTGCAAGTCCAGAGTCGGCGCTGCTATCGCACATCGTGCAAAATGCCTCGTGTTCGCGGCGCAACGAAAAATCGTCGCGATCGACGCGTAAATTTACGCGGCCTTCGGGGGTAATTTTAAAAAGAGTTATTGAGATTAGATCGCCGAAATACACACCGCTGTCGGTGCAAATCTCGATACCGTGGCGCCTGATCGGATAGAGATTGGACTGCATTAGCGTGCAATAGCAGCCGCTTTTTGTGTGAAGCGTCGCGCATGCGGCTAGAGTGCGCTCTTTAGAGATATTTTTGCTAAGTTCTATGCAGGCGATCTCGCTGTGAGAAAGCAGCCGCACAAGATCGATATCTCTAAAAAGGGCATTGGCTACGATATCTGCTCTATCATCGTTTGCAAAACCGCTTACGAAGCTCATCGAAAAAATTTTATCCCCCTTGGCTAGCTCGCGTAGCAAGGATACGATTACTGGATTGTAGCGGTCGGAGTAGCCTACGGCTAGGCGCGTGCCGTTAGTAGTGACTGCGTAGTTTATCTCTCTGGCTTCGGCTAGGCTTTGTGCGAGCGGAGATTCTACAAAGATATTTTTGGTAAACGGCAGGCATTTTAAAATCAGCTCTTTATGCGATGGCGGGGGAGCCGTGATGACTACGGCATCGGGCTTAGCGACGTTAAAAAGATCGGTTAGATTATCAAAGACCGGATAGCGCGGGCCGAAATTTTCACTGCTGCCCTTATGATAAAGCGCTACAAGCTCGAAATAATCGCTCCTTCTTAGCTCGCTGAAGTGCTTTTGACCAAGCTCGCCCATGCCTATGATCGCTATCTTTTTTTTCATCGCCATGCCCTAAATTTAATCTTTCGCGCCATTATAACTAAGAATGGTTAAAATTTATAATTTTTAAAATCTAATTTAGCTAAAATGCGCCTTTAAAATTTAACTTGAAATAGGACAAATCATGGATATTAGAAGCGAATATTTAAATTTCTTTGCAAGCAAGGGCCATCAGATCATCCCCAGCGCGCCGTTGGTGCCAGATGATGATAGCTTGCTGTTTACAAACGCGGGGATGGTGCCCTTTAAAAGCATATTCACAGGAGCCGTACCGCGTCCGACGCCGCCTATCCGCACGAGCTGTCAGACCTGCATCCGCGCCGGTGGCAAGCACAACGACCTAGACAACGTCGGCTACACTGCGCGCCATCATACATTTTTTGAGATGCTTGGAAATTTCAGCTTCGGCGAGTATTTCAAAGAGCAGGCGATCGCCTATGCGTGGGAGTTCGTAACCGAAATTTTAAAGCTTCCCAAAGACAAACTTTACGTCACCGTGCACGAGAAAGACGACGAAGCGTTTGGGTTCTGGGCGCAGCACATAGCGCAGGAGCGCATCTACCGCTTCGGCGATCACGATAATTTTTGGGCGATGGGCGATACCGGGCCGTGCGGGCCGTGCAGCGAAATTTTTTACGATCAGGGTGAGGAGCATTTTCACTCATCCGAGGATTATATGGGCGGCGACGGCGACCGCTTTTTAGAGATTTGGAATTTAGTTTTCATGCAGTACGAGCGCAGCAAAGACGGCAAGCTTAGCCCGCTTCCAAAGCCTAGCATCGACACGGGCATGGGCCTTGAGCGCGTCACGGCGATTAAAGAAGGCAAGTTTAGCAACTACGACAGCTCGCTTTTTATGCCGCTAATTGATGAGGTTGCAAAGCTTTGCGGCAAACCTTACGTTTATGAAAGCGGCGCGAGCTATCGCGTCATCGCCGATCATATTCGCTCGGTTACGTTTTTGCTAGCCCAGGGAACAAATTTTAATCGCGAGGGTAGGGGATATGTTTTGCGTAGAATTCTGCGCCGTGCCGTTCGCCACGGCTATCTGCTCGGTATAAAAGAGCCCTTTATGTATCGCCTCGTGGATAAAGTATGCGAGCTGATGGGCGGGCACTATGCCTATCTGAATGAGAAAAAGCAAGCCGTAAAGGAGCAGATCAAACTCGAAGAGGAGCGGTTTTTCGCCACTTTGGCAAACGGCATCGAGCTTTTTAACGAGGAGCTTGCACGCACTAAAGAAATTTTTAGCGGCGAGGTCGCGTTTAAGTTATATGATACCTACGGCTTTCCGCTCGATCTGACCGCCGATATGCTGCGCGAGAAAAATTTGCGCGTGGATGAGGCTAAATTTGACGCGCTTATGAGCGAGCAAAGGCAGATAGCTAAAGCCGCATGGAAGGGCAGTGGCGATAAAAACGTCCGTGGCGATTTTAAGGCGCTGCTAGAGAAATTCGGCGAGAATAAATTTAGCGGTTACGAAGAGCTTAGCCGCACGAGCAAGGTTTTAGCGCTACTTAACGAGGATTTTGCGGAAGTGGATGAGCTCAAAGCCGGTGATATCGGCTGGGCGATGTTTGATATCACTCCGTTTTATGCACAAAGCGGCGGTCAAACGGGCGATAGCGGCGAAGTGGAGTCCATAGCCGATGTGTTTGATACGCAGAAATTTTATGGGCTAAATTTATCCCACTTGCGCCTTAATCGTAACCTAAAAATTGGCGATATCGTCGGGCTCAAGGTTTCTGAGGAGCGTGAGCAGATTGCACGTCATCACAGCGCGACGCATCTTTTGCACGCGGCGCTTCGTGCGGTACTAGGGGCTCATATAGCTCAAGCAGGAAGCTTAGTCGAAGCGGACCGCTTAAGATTTGACTTCTCGCATCCTAAAGCACTTAGCGACGAGGAGCTAGCTAAAATTGAGGAATTTGTAAATAATGCCGTTTGCAAGGGCTGTGCGGCAAAAACTGAGATTATGGATATAGATGACGCTAAAAACAGCGGTGCAATCGCGCTTTTTGGCGAAAAATACGGCTCAAAAGTGCGCGTTGTGAGCTTCGGAGAGATTAGTAAGGAGCTTTGCGGCGGAATTCACGTGCGTAATTTAAGCGAGATAGGACCGTTTTTTATCGTCAAAGAAAGCGGCGTAAGTGCGGGTGTTAGGCGTATCGAGGCAGTTTGTTCGCGCGCTGCTTTAAATTTGGCACTTCAAAATCGCGCTAAGCTTGCTGAAATTTCTGCGGAGCTAAAAGGGATTGAGCCTCTCCGCGCGATTGAGAAATTAAAAGATGAGATCAGATCGCTAAAAGATCAGATCAAGCATGCAAGCAGTTCTCATGCACTGGCTTTTCTAAATGTCGGTGATACTAAACTTTGCGTAGCCTCAGTCGAAAGCGGTGATATAAAAACTATGATAGATGAGTTTAAAAATAGCCACGAAAAGGCGGCGATAATGCTGATGCAAGTAGGCACCGACGGCAAAATTTCAATCGCGGCGGGCGTTAAAAACGCGCCGATCAAAGCTGGCGAGTGGGTTAAGCTAGCAGCGCAAATTTTAGGCGGCGGCGGCGGCGGGCGCGACGATTTTGCGACCGCAGGCGGCAGGGACGTGCTAAAAATCGAAGAAGCGATCAAAGAGGCGATCTCTTACGCAAAAGGTAAAATTTGAACGAGATCGATTCGAGCTTCATCAAAGCCTCGCAAATTTTGCCGCTGATTCACATTTTAAGCGTGATTTTTTTGGTCTGCGCGCAGATCTGCGTATTTTTGATCGCGCGGATTTTTATGAATTTAAGCAGTAAAAACCAAGCGGATGCGAAGGATGTAAAATTTACAGAAATTTTGCGATATATGAAACGCTATGAGCAGTTCTTTGCACTATTTTTGGTGATCGTTTGCGTAAGTGGATTTTTTCTTGCGGACGGCGGAGGTTTTAAATTTTCAGATCCTATGGTAAAAGGCGCGATTGCCACGCTGTGGGCTGGCGCCGGCTTTATACTACTAAATTTTATCTACATGCATTATAAAATTTTATCTTTGAAGCGAGCTTTGGATGCGGGCGATGAGCTTGAGGCGAATGAGCATTTAATCATCGTCGTTAAATATTTCATCCCGCTAAATATCGTAGTCACGCTGATTTGCGTTTATCTAGGCGTGACGGTGGGCGAGTTTTGATGATCTATTTAGCTTCCAGCTCGCCTACTAGAGCGCAAATTCTAAAGGATAACGGCGTAGAATTTACGCAAATTCCTTTTAATTTCGACGAAAGCGGCATTAGTAAGGACGATGCACGTACCTATGCTTACCGCGTTGTCTTGGCCAAGAAAACGCAGTTTTTTAAAATTTATAAAAATTATGATAGAGTGCTGTTTGCCGATAGCTCTGTGCTTGCTAGTGGCGAAATTTTAGGCAAGGCGCGGGATGAAGCGGACGCGTTAAGGATGCTGCGAGCTCAAAGCGGTGCTAGCTGCGCCGTTTATACTGCGATGATTTTTTGCAGTAAGGCGCTAGAGCTTTCGGCACTTAGCGTCGCAAGCTTTGAATTTGCGGAATTTAATGAAGCGGATTTAAAAAGCTATATCGCTAGCGGTGATTGGCGCGGCAAGGCGGGTGCGATGAGTATCGAAGGCTTTAACGAAAAATATATCAAAAGCTCGCGTGGGTCAAAATTCACGGCGATGGGGCTTGATCTGGAAATTTTAAAGAGGTTTGTATGGTAAGAGTTTTATTTAGTTTTATTACGGTTTGTGCGTTTGCCGCAGGCGGGATTTTTTTGTATTTTTACTCGCAAATCCGCTTGGAATCGGACTCGATCATCGATTATCATCCCGAGCTTACGACTAAAATTTATGACCGCAACGGCAATTTGATAGCCAATGTTTTTAATGAACAAAATAGAATTTACGTAAAATTCGACGAGATTCCAGGCCGCGTGATCGAGGCGCTCGTAGCTATCGAGGATACGGCGTTTTTCGAACACGGCGGCGTGAATGTCGAGGCGATTTTTAGGGCGATTATTAAGGATGTCAAAGCGATGAAATTCGTCGAAGGGGCTTCCACGATTACGCAGCAGATCACGCGAAATTTAGTTCTTTCGAGCGAAAAGAAGCTTGATCGCAAGATCAAAGAAGCGATCCTATCGCTTAAGATAGAAAACGCTCTAAGCAAGGAACAAATTCTAGAGCGTTACTTCAACGAAGTGTATTTCGGGCACGGATATTACGGCATCCGCACGGCGGCCTTGGGATATTTCAAAAAGGATTTGCAAGATTTAAGCCTTAAAGAGATTGCGATTTTAGTGGGCTTGCCGAAAGCTCCTAGCAGCTTCGATCCTACTAAGCACCTGGATTTGTCGCTTTCGCGCGCCAATAACGTGATTTATAGGATGCATGAGCTCGGCTGGATAAATAAGACCGAATATGAGCTTGCGATGAACGAGCAGCCTACGATCTACAACGAAACGCTCACGCAAAACGTAGCGCCGTATGCCGTAGATGAGATAATAAAAGAAGCGGAAAAAATTCTACCGGACGTCCGCACGGGCGGATACCGCATAGATACGAGCCTTGATCTAAAGGCGCAGGCGATGGCACAAGAGGCATTAGTTTTCGGCTACAATGAAATTTTAAAGCGCAACAAAGACGCCAATGCAAGCAACGTAAACGGCGCTATGGTCGTCACGCGTCCGCAAAACGGCGAAATTTTAGCCTTAGTAGGCGGCGTGGATTACGCGAAATCAAATTTCAATCGCGCCAGCCAATCCCAGCGCCAAACCGGCTCTAGTTTTAAGCCTTTCGTCTATCAAATCGCCCTTGATATGGGCTACTCGACGATGACCGAAGTTCCCGATATAGCTAGAGAATTCGACGACGGCAGCGATAAAACGTGGAAGCCGAAAAATTATGACAAGACTTACAGCGGCTACATCACGATCAAAGAAGCTTTAACTCGCTCGCGCAACCTTGCCTCGATCAATCTGATGCAATCTATCGGCGTTGATCGCGCGGTAAAAAAGCTGGGCGAGTTCGGCTTTAAAAACGTCCCGCCTGCCCTGTCGGTGGCTATCGGCAGCTACGGAATTTCGCCGCTTGAATACTCCACGATGTATTCGATGTTCCCGGGGCTTGGGATTACTGCAAAATCAAAATTTATCGTTTCGATTACCGATAAGGACGGCAAAACTCGCTTTATAGAGCCTGAGCGCCGTCGCGTGCTGCGCCCTGAACAGGCGTATCTGATGACTACGCTGCTAAAAAATATCGTGCAGCGCGGCACCGGCACTCGCGCGCGCGTACAGGGCATCGACATAGCTGGCAAAACAGGCACCTCAAATGATAGCATAGATGCATGGTTTTGCGGCTTTACGCCGGATTTGCAGATCATAATCTGGTATGGCAACGACGATTATAAACCTATGCGAAAGGTCGAAGGCGGCGGTCGCACCGCAGCACCGGTGTTTGCAAAATTTTTAGATGCCTATTTAAAAGAATATCCGCAAACCAAGCGCAACTTCACCGTCCCGGACGGCGTTTTCAGTCGCCAATACAACGGCAAAGACGAGTATTACACTAAAATTTCGCCACTTCCTAAACCTCGCGAAAGTAGCAGCGACGGATCGTTTTAAATTTAGAGCAAATCCAAATTTAATTCACTTTCGGAAGCCCTTGCATAGATTGCGTTTATTACACAAACTATAAATATGCTAATTTTATAGTTTGTATAAGGTTGTAGGCGCTAAAATGCGTAATCATTTTATTTAGGGGTCAAGATTGCAGGATTTAGATTTTGAAAGTAAAAAGATAAGAATAGAAAATACTCGTGTAAAATTCGGCAAATTTTTTACGAAATTATGTTTTATATATTTTTTATATTCTCTTAGCGCCTTTATAATTCCTAAAAATATTTTAGATATTTCTCCTGTGTGCTTAAATTTCGTAAATTTTATGAAAAGCTATTTTCCAAATATCGAAATTATCGGTAGTATTAGCCCATACACCCAACTTTCTGAATTTTACGTTAGTATTATGTGGATATACGGGATTATTATTTTTGCGGTTTCTAGCTTATATTCATTGGTTTATTATATTTACTTTTGCAGATATGATGATGATTTTATATTGCTTTCAAAAAAGAAGTGTGAAAACGATTGCCCGTTTTTGTTGCTTCCGTTTATGTTTGGTCTTGGTATTTTTATGTTTGAGGTTTATTATACCGGATATTTTGCAAGCAGCGGTATAAGCATAAGAACAAGCCATTTTATGCCGGAATTTCAAAGTAGATTTTCAATTTTTGGATATATCATTTTCTTTCAATCCGGTTTTTCTCTTTCGGGTTCCGTAATATTAATGTCTACATTCGAATTTATTTACAAAATATATTTCTATTTAAAAGGAGTGAAAGATGCAGAGCAAAGTCAATGAAAAGAGCGGTGTATTGAATTAAAAATTTGGAGTATTATCGTATGGAATTTCAAAGTTATAAATCTGAAATGCCTCTTTTTATGATCAAAGATTATTGGACTAAAATCAGCACAGAATGCTATTTAATATTAGCTGTATTTTTAGTTATATTTCTATTTTTCTGCAGAGGAAGCGCTTGGGCATATCAATTTTTAGGAGCTGTTACTTTTTTGGTAGGAATTTTATTTATTAATAAACATAAATTTTTAAATTTCTATTCCGATAGAATAGAATATAATTCTTTATGCAAAAATTATAACGACGTATATTCGATACATAAAAGTGTAAAGACTTCTAATTTTGATAAAATCGCTATTTATAAATTTTCTGGACTCGTGATTGAAGACGCTTGCAAATACAATGCCAATATAACTAGGTTTAAAAAATTTCTCTTGCTAATTTTATCGTACGCTCTGCATCCGATAAATCTTCTTTGTTTCGGTGTACTTAAAATTTTTAAGAAGAATAGATGGCATAAATTTAAATGTTCTAATTTTATTAGATAGTACTCATAGTAATTATTTTGCCATTCCGCTAACTATGTTAAGTGAGTATGAACGAGTAAATTTGAAAAAGTATTTAAAAGACAAACTAAATCTAAATCTTGATAATATTGAAATCAGGGATAGATTTGTAGATATAAATTTTATATAAAATTTTCTAAAATACCTTATTCCAGTATACTTTAATAAATTCCAGCTTAAGCAGATAAATTTTATCTTTTTATTGACGAGCCTCAATGCTTATAGAAATTTAAATGGGTAGAATTCTCTCCTAATTTCAGTTAAAGGAGTGGGAATGAGAGAATATAAAAAGCTCTGGATGGCGCTCGTAGTGGTGCTCATCGTGGGCTTTAGTTTCTTGGGTTTTTACGGCGGCGAGGTGTATAGGCAGTCTCCGCCGGTGGTAAAATTTACCGATGCTAGCGGAGCTGAGCTAATCAGCACCGAGCGCATTTACCGCGGACAGGAGGCCTGGCAGAGCATCGGCGGTATGCAGGTGGGCTCGATTTGGGGTCACGGCGCGTATCAGGCGCCCGATTGGAGCGCGGATTGGCTGCATAAGGAGCTGGTTGCGTTTATGGATATCAAGGCGCAGGAGCGCTTCGGAGCGAAATTTGACGCTTTGAGCGATGAACAAAAGGCGCAAATTAAGGCGCTTACAAAGGCCGAGTACCGCACTAACACCGTAAAAGAGGGCACCGTTAAGCTAAGCGATGATCGCTTAAAGGCTATGGCTGTCGTAAAAGACGAGTACATGGGCGTTTTCGGAAACGATCCGCGCTTTAAAAAGCTTCGCGAGGATTACGCGATGAAGGAAAATACGCTCGCAAACGAGCAACACCGCGCCGAGCTCGTGGATTTCATCTTTTGGACTGCGTGGGCGGTTTCTACGGATCGTCCGGGCGGAGAGGCGACCTATACCAATAACTGGCCGCACGAGCCGCTAATAGACAATGTCCCTACCACGGAAAACGTCGTTTGGACGATCGCAAGCCTCGTTATTTTGCTTACCGGCATCGGCCTGCTAGTGTGGTTTGGAAATTTCTACGGCAAAAAGGACGAGGATTTCGAGGCTCCTGCGAAGCTTAGCGCAGATCCGATCGCCGCTTTGGCGCTTACGCCGTCGCAAAAGGCGCTTGGCAAATATCTTTTCGTAGCGGTTGCATTGTTTGCATTTCAGGCCTTCATCGGCGGCTTTGTTGCGCACTATACGATCGAGGGTCAGTCCTTTTTCGGGCTTGATATTTCGCAATATATCCCTTACTCGCTAGCTCGCACCTGGCACGTGCAGGCGTCCATTTTCTGGATCGCTACGGGCTTTTTGGCGGCGGGATTGTTTCTAGCTCCGATCATCAACGGCGGCAAGGATCCGAAATTTCAAAAGCTCGGCGTGGACGTGCTTTTCTACGCGCTTCTTTTCTTGGTCGTCGGCAGCTTCGCGGGCGAATACATGGCGATTGCGGGTAAGATGGATCCAAGCAGCAGTTTCTGGATCGGACATCAAGGATACGAGTATTTAGACCTCGGTAGAATTTGGCAGCTGATACTGTTCGTGGGTCTTGTGATCTGGATGGTACTCGTGCTTCGCGGCTTTATCGCGGGCTTTAGAGCCGAGGGCGATAAGAATTTATTAGCGATCTTTACCGCTTCGGTTATCGCCGTGGGGCTTTTTTACGGCGCGGGTCTATTTTACGGACAGCGCTCGCCGATCCCGGTAATGGAGTACTGGCGCTGGTGGGTTGTGCACCTTTGGGTCGAGGGATTTTTTGAGGTTTTCGCAACGGCGTCTTTGGCGTTCGTATTCGCGTCCTTGGGCTTAGTAAGCAAGAAATTTGCCACCTACACCTCGATTGCTAGCGCATCGATTTTCCTAATCGGTGGAATTCCTGGCACCTTCCACCACCTCTATTTTGCGGGCACCACTACGCCGATAATGGCTGTGGGTGCGAGCTTTTCGGCGCTTGAGGTCGTGCCTTTGGTGCTTTTGGGTTCGGAGGCGTTTCATTACTACAAGCTTCAATTCGCGCAGGATTGGGCCAAGCGTCTAAAATGGCCGCTTTACTGCTTCATTGCCGTGGCGTTTTGGAATATGCTGGGCGCGGGCGTTTTCGGCTTTTTAATCAACCCGCCGCTTGCGCTGTTTTACATCCAGGGCTTAAACACCACCGCGGTGCACGCACATACGGCGCTATTTGGCGTATACGGCTTTTTGGCGCTCGGCTTCGTGTGGCTCGTGGCGCTGTATATTTACAAAGACAAAAGCTTCGACGATACGCTGATGAAGATCGGCTTTTGGGCGCTAAATGCGGGTCTGCTTCTAATGGTGCTGATTTCGCTTCTTCCGGTTGGAATTTTGCAGGCGTTTGCGGCGATCGACGTTGGTATGTGGTATGCAAGAAGCGCGGAATTTTTGCAAAAAGATAGCCTCTACGGGCTCCGCTGGGCGCGCATTATCGGCGATACGATCTTTTTGGTTGGAAGCGTGTGCTTCTTGCTTCAAATCGTGCGAATGATATTCTCACGCGTTAAATAGAGCTTTCGCGAGCTTTAATTACTCGCTTTGCCTCGCAGGAATTTTATGTTCTTGCGAGGCTTTTTAAATTTAACGCACTTCGCGCGAGCCTTTTTTCTGCAAATGGGAGCTACGCGCGAGTCTTTGCCGCAGACGATACCCGCGGCTAGTTTTAAATTTAGCCGCAAATCACTCTAAATCTTTAAAATTTTAAAATTTCATCCTCTTAAATTTACCCGAGCCAAATTTTAAATTTGCTACAATTACCGCCGAAATTTCAATCTCAAGGAGTGGAAAATGGGTGTGCGAGAGCAAATTTTAGAAGACATTAAAACGGCGATGAAGAGCGGCGATCACTTCCGCAGAGACAGCCTGCGGATGCTTAACGCCGCGCTTAAGCAGGTCGAGGTGGACGAGCGCATCAGCCTTAGCGACGAGCGCGTCTTTAGCATACTTCAAAGCGAGATCAAGCGCCGAAACGACTCCGTACAGCAGTATCGCGCGGGCGGTCGCGACGATCTGGTGCAAAAAGAGCAGGGTGAGATCGAGATCATCGCGTCCTATCTGCCAGCGCAGCTAAGCGATGCCGAGCTTGCCGCTGCGGTTGGCTCGCTAATCGCGCAGCTCGGTGCGAGCGGCGCAAAGGATATGGGGCGCGTGATGAAAGCCGCCAAGGAAGCGTTCGGCTCAAGAGTGGACGGCAAGCGGCTGAGCGAGGCGGTCAAAGCGACACTGAAGTAGTCTGCGTTTGAGGCTAAATTTCGGCTACGGCTAAATTGTATCGACGTAAAATTTCGCCGCTGAAATTTTTTGAGATAGAGCTTTGGCTTTGGAATTCATACGCTAATTTAAAATTTTAAAGGATCATTATGAAAAAATTTATCGCGGTTTTACTAGCTGTCCTGCTTGTGGGATGCCAGTGCAAACAAAACGTAGTGCCTGGGGCGAACGAAACGCCCGAAAAGATCATGGCATTTTTCATAAACGATGGCAAGGAATACATCGTAGGCGAGAAACTCAGCTATGTCCTAACGAACGGCTCGTCGCTTAAGAATATCTCGGAATTTTACGATGGCGGATACGCCAAAGGGCTTAAGCGCGAGTTTGTACAGATCGAAGTAACCGATGCTAAAAACGGCGAGGCGCGCGGTAGCTTCAGTGCTTTTTTAAACTCTGCCGCAGGAGCAGACGTCGCCAAAATCAAAGCCCTGGCAGATCGCATCGAAATCGATGAGAAAAAAGGCGAGATCGAGGTTATTTTTAACTTTGATGCGCGAGTAGTGCAGATCAAAAATCTTAGCGAAATAATGAAGCCAAGCGATAGGCTGCGCTCCCCGATCCCGGCAAACATCGAGGTTAGACCTGAACGCTGCGAGGGCAACGCCCTATTGGATACGCTAGGCATCATCGTGGCTATACCGGTGGTAATCGTGGGCGTAGTGCTATTTCTGCCCGTCGGGGCGATGGAGGCGCTTGCGATGCAGCATAGCTCGCGATCATAAAAGCCGTGAAATTCCGTATCTTGCAGCGAAACTTACAATGTAATGATCGATGAAGCTCGGCGAAATTTGGCATAACTTAGATCGTAAGTTCGATCTATTTATGATCGCATTTTATTTGGCGGCGATGTGGTACGGATTTCTTTTTAGCTTGAATCCTAAAAGCTTAGATGATCTGAAAATTGCACACGGAATAATCATGGATGTCAGAAGCGATGATGGGCGCGAATATATGCAGATTTTTACGGACGAGCGCAAATTTATCAAAGTCTTTTTAAATAGCGATACGGATAACTTAACCTACTTTTATAAAAATAAAATTTTGCTCAATGCGGCAATTGTTGAAGCTAATTTTAAGCGCTCAGGAGCGGACGAGTGGCAAGGCGTAAATATTAAGCCTTCTATCTCGCTAATCGCATACGAATGGCTGGAAGGCAAGCGAGTTAAAGCTTGGTATCAAAGCCGTCCGTTTCCGTTTCTGGGTCGCGGCACGGCATATCAAGTTTTATTTTTGGATTACAATGCAAGCATCGATCCGCCGCAGCGCGAGTATCTGATGAAATTCAGATATGACAAATACGCTACGATGGATGATAAATTTACGGCTACGGTAGTTGGAATTTTGACGCTCATTTTTCTTATGATAGTGGCGGGCAAATTTTATCTAGCATGGCGTCTGCTGCAATAAACATTGCGCCGCGAAATTTTAGCGGCAGCAAGAAAACACGGCACGCAGTATCGATACGAAGCACTTTAAAAGACGCTAGGCTCGGCGCATAAAATTTTATCGCAGATAGCAGCGCAAGCAGGATAAGTTTACGGCGATAAATTTAAATCGTCATCAAAAACAGACCGAAACGAGATTTAAAATTTTGATAAATAGCGTACGCCGAGTTTTGAAATTTTGCGGCTCTAGCTGCGCCAGCTAGCTCTAAATTTTAAAATTTAAACTGCTCGAGGTTTCAAAATTTTAAAATTTTAAATTTCGCGCTCGTTTAGCAGCATCCATAAATTCCAAACGTCAAATGGGGGCGGATGGGCTAAAATAGCCCATTTATCAGCCCCTTAATCGCGTCCGATTTCTCCTTTTTCGCGTCGTTTTTGCTGCTATTATCGTCCTTTTTCACGCCGAAAAGCTTGTCGATACCCTTTCCGATCTGCTTGTCGAGCTTGCCCTTTAGATAGTCCGATTGGATATTGTATTTCGGCTCTTTGATCGTGCCGGTGATGTTTATTTCAAGATCGGTCTTTTCGATATTTGCTTTAACCGGCACCGAAATCGCACCCGTTTTGCTATCCAGCGTGCCACCGGTGACGTTTAGCTTGCTTTTTTGCGCGCTCATATCGGCGTTGAAATTGATTAAATTTTGCTTGATCGTGCCGTTTACTTTGGCGTCGTTATAGACCTCGCTGCCTAGATCGCGACCTAAAATTTTGCCGATTTTATCGATCAATCCGCCGCTAGGAAGGCGGCCGTTGTTGATGATCGCGTCGAATTTTCCGCTGTGCGAGCTCGTATTATACGTAAGATTTGCGTTGCCCGTGCCGTCGTAGACGTGATCGATATTTAGAAGCGTCGTAAGCTCTTTGACGATGAAATTTTGGATTTTAAAGTTCGCTTCATCGCCCGCGATCTGTCCGTTTAGCTCACCGCCCGCAACCTTGGAATTTATGGTCGCAAACAGGCTCTTGCCGTCATGCGAAAGCTCGCCCGTCGCAGCAATTTTGCCGTTTAGTCTGCGATTTAAGAAAAACTCCAGTCGCTGCAGGCTCGGGATCAGCAGCGCGTAGTTTGCTTTAAGCGCTTTGTTTTTAAGCTCGTAGGTGCCGTTTAAGCTCTGAAGCTGCGCCAGATCGGAGTTTGCGCTTACGCTAAAGGTCGCGACTGAGTTTTTGATATTTGTCTGCGCCTGCGCGTCCGCTTTTAGATCGCTCGGGAAGTTCTTGCCCGTCGCGCCGTCTAAAAATTTCTTAAAAATCACGCCGCTAGCGAGCGAA
>NZ_CALEDC010000398.1 GCF_937949835.1 uncultured Campylobacter sp. | reverse complement strand
CGATTGCGATACCTCCGTGCGGAGGTGCGCCGAAGCTTAGTGCATCGAGCAGGAAGCCGAATTTCTCCCTCTGCTCTGCAGGCTCGATCTTAAGCAGCCTAAAGACCTTCTCTTGAATGTCCGCTTTGTGAATCCTGATGCTGCCGCCGCCAAGCTCGATGCCGTTTAGCACGACGTCGTAGGCAATCGAGGTAATGTCCTCTAAATCAGGCTCGTCGGGATTGTTTGGCATCGTGAAAGGATGGTGCATCGCGGAGTAGCTGCCGTCGTCGTTTTGCTCAAACATAGGGAAATTTACGACCCACAAAAACTCAAGCCTGTTCGGATCTATGAGACCAAGCTCGTTTGCGAGGAAAATTCTAAATCTGCCCATATAATCAAGCACGATTTTCTTTTTGCCCGCGCCGAAAAATACGACGTCGCCGACCTTTAGCTCGCAGCGCTTGATGAGCTCGTCCAGCTCGCTTTTTTCAAAGAATTTTACTAGCGGCCCCTTTAGACCGTCCTCTTTTACTTGGATAAACGCAAGGCCCTGCGCGCCGAATTTTTTCACGTATTCCTCAAAACCTTGCATCTGGCGCTTGCTAAATTTCAGATCGCCGCCCTCGACTTTGAGCGCTTTTACGCGGTTGGCTTTGCGGTCTTTGGCTAAATTTGAAAAAATTTCGTTGCTCGATTTTTCAAAAATATCGGCTACGTCGATGAAAGGCATATCGTAGCGCAGATCGGGTTTGTCGCTGCCGTAAAGCTCCATCGCGTCCTTATACTCCATATGTCTAAAAGGGGTGACGATCTCGCGGCCGCAGGATTTGAAAATATCCTTTAAAACCTCCTCGGCTACGCGCATTACGTCGTATTGGGTATTGAAGCTCATCTCGATATCGATCTGCGTAAATTCCGGCTGGCGGTCGGCGCGCAGGTCCTCGTCGCGAAAGCAACGCGCGATCTGGAAGTATTTATCAAAGCCCGAGCACATCAAAAGCTGCTTGAAAAGCTGCGGACTTTGCGGAAGCGCGTAGAAGCTGCCCGGATAGACGCGGCTAGGCACCAGATAATCCCTAGCGCCCTCAGGCGTAGCGCGCGTTAAGATCGGCGTTTCGACCTCGACGAAGCCTAGCCTATCAAGAGCATTTCGCGCGGCGATCGCAGCCTTGGAGCGCATCTTAAATTTATCGAAGCTGCCCTCGGCGCGCAGATCCAAAAAGCGATATTTCAGCTTCGTTTCTTCATTGACGCTTTTATCACCGATTACGAAAGGAAGCGGTTTGCTCGGATTTTCGATCTCTAAGCTTTCTACTACGACTTCGATGTCGCCGGTTTTTAAATTTGGATTTTCCAGCCCTTCGCCGCGAGCGCGGATCTTGCCGACGGCTTTTAGAACGAATTCGTTTCGCACGGTATTTGCTACCTCGTATGCCGAGTGGCTATCTTTGGGATCACAGACTAGCTGTAAAAGCCCGCTTCGGTCGCGCAAATCTATAAAAATCACGCCGCCGTGGTCGCGGTAAGAATTTACCCAGCCGCACACGGTTACGACTTTGCCGACCTCGTTTTTACTTAGATCGGCACAGTAATGACTTCGCAAAATTACTCCTTTTTAATAAAATTTCAAGAGCCGATTATAGTTAAATTTTGCTTTTACAAAGCTAATTTTTTATAAAATAGCGCCCGAAAGTAGAAAAATGGAAAGCAAAAACAAAATCCACGAAAATTTAAAATTTGCAGGGCTGATAGCCAAAAAATCGGAGGAAATTCGCCCCGTCGCAGAGCAAATTTGCGAAATTTTAAAAGCGCAAGGTATTGAGCTTTTGCTTGAAGAGGACGGAGCGGAATTTTTCGGCCTTAAGCCGTATACGCTTGCAGAAATTTTAAAAAAGACCAATTTTTTAATCAGCCTCGGCGGCGACGGCACGCTCATCGGGCTTGCGAGGCTGCTAAGCGACAAAAACGCTTTTATTTTGGGTATCAACGCGGGTACTTTGGGCTTTTTAACGGACGTGCAGCCTAGCGAATTCGCAAAATTTTTAAAGGAATTTTTGCGCGGCGAATACGAGATCGAGCGCCCGTTTTTACTCGAAGTGATACTGGAAAACGGCGGCGGCAAAATCATCCGCAAGACCGCATTTAACGACGTCGTAATCACCCGCAGCCACATCTCCTCGATGGCGAAGATCGACGCATTTTTAAATAGAAAATATTTCAACACCTACTACGGCGACGGAGTGATCGTAAGCTCCGCCGTGGGCTCGACCGCGTATAATATGAGCGCGAACGGATCTATCGTCTATCCGCTGTGCGACGTGTTTTGCATCACGCCGATCTGCTCGCATAGCCTAACGCAGCGGCCTTTGATCCTGCCAAAAGAGTATCTCGTGAGTTTCAAAAACGCCGGAAGCTCCGAAGTTAGCGTCGTCATAGACGGACAAGACGTTTTTGATATGGCAGAATTTAGCAGCGTAAGCGCTAAAATTTCACATGCAAAGGCAAATTTAATAAAACGCAGAAGCTACGATTATTTCGACGTTTTAAAAGCCAAACTCAGATGGGGGCACGGCGGATGCTAGAAAGAATTTATATTAAAAATAATCTAGGTTTTTGCGAGAGCGAGCTTAGTTTTGGCCCGGGACTTAGCGTATTTACAGGCATCAGCGGCGCGGGTAAATCGGTATTAATAGGCGCTATTTTAGCGGTGTTCGGGCTTAAAGAATGCGAGGCTGAGCTCATAGAAGCGGACGTAGAGCATAAATTTGATATGGAAAATTTCGGCTTGATAAACGATACGCCAAATACCTTTCGCGTCCTAAAAGAGCGTAGCTTGCGATACTTTATAAATTCTCAATCAGTCTCGAAAAAAAATCTAAGCACGATCGCCGGCGAATACGTGAAATTTTTAGGCGCGAAAAACGCCGGCGAAATGAGTAGCGACAGCTTGCTAAAATTACTTGATTTTATCGCCGCGAAAAAAGATGCGGCGCACGCGCAAAGCCTATCGGAGCTCCAAAGCGCTTTTGTGGAATTTAGCCGCACAAAAAAGCAGCTGGATGAAATTTTGGATCAAGAGCGCAAGATCGAGGAGTTAAAGGAATTTGCTCGCTTCGAGATTGAAAAAATCGAGCGCGTATCGCCTAAGATCGGCGAATATGAGGAGCTTTTGCAGATCAAAAAAAAGCTTAGTAAAAAAGATAAGATCGAGGAACTTTGGGCTAGGGCGCAGGGTGTTTTTGAGTTGGAGCGCAGCGTCATCGAAGCGCTAAGTCTTAGCGGACTGGATAGCGCGTTTTTTGAGGATGCGATGAACGAGCTGCGGCTAAAGCAGGAAAGTTTAAATTTAGACGAGCTCGAAAATATCGACATAGAGAAAATTTTAGATCGTATCGAAGCTCTTAGCGCGCTAAATAGGCGCTACGGAAGCGTAGAAGAGGCTTTAGCTACGCTTGAAGCGCGCAAGAAAGAGCTTGAGCATTACGAGCAGTTAAGCTTTGAAAAAACCAAGTTGCAAGTGGAATTTAAACGTCTTAGCGAAGGCACCGCTATCCTTGCCGAAAAAATCAGCGAGGCTCGCAAGAGCACTAAAAAACGGCTCGAGGATCTGATAAATTCCTATCTAAAGCAGCTTTATATGGACGGAGTGGAGCTTAGTTTTAAGCCTACGGCGCTTAGTGAGTGCGGCACAGACGAAATTTGCGTCAGCTTGTGCAAGACGGAATTTAAAAATTTAAGCTCAGGCGAAACGAACCGCCTACGCCTTGCTTTCATCGCGGCAAGCTTGGAGCTTACAAATAACGGCGAGGGAATTTTGATCTTAGACGAGATTGATTCAAATTTAAGCGGAAAAGAGGCGATGAGTATCGCAAACGTGCTGGTAAAAATTTCAAAATTTTATCAAATTTTTGCGATCTCGCACCAGCCGCAGCTTAGCTCAAAGGCTGCGTCACACTTTTTAGTAAGTAAAACGAACGGCAAATCTAGCGTGAGATTATTAAGCGAAAATGAGAAAATAACAGAGCTAGCTCGTATGATAAGCGGCGAGACTATTACTGCAGAAGCCCTGGAATTCGCTAAAAAACTAAGGCAAAGCTGAAGGAATTTTAAGCTTAAGTTTAAATCTGAAATTTTTTGCTACAATACCGTGTTTAATTTAAATTTAAGTGTGATTTTGCAAAACGACGTAAAATCCGCTTCGAAAAATTTTATCAAGTGAGTTTTATGATTATAGATACACATTGCCATTTAGACGATGCTAGTTTCGACGCCGATTTGGACGCGGTGATTGAGCGCGCCACGATTGCAGGCGTGCGTAGCATCATCATTCCCGGTGCCGATGTAGCAGACCTAGATAAGGCATGTAAAATTTCGCATGCACGGGATAATGTGTATTTTGCCGTAGGGGTACACCCATACGAGATAGATTCTTTCGATATGGAGGTGCTGAAGCGGTATGCTGACGATCCCAAATGCGTGGGCGTTGGCGAATGCGGGCTTGATTACTTCAGACTTAAGCAGCAAGAGAGCAAGGAAACCAAAGCCTTAGAAATCTCCCGCCAAAAAGACGCCTTCATCTCACAAATCGATCTAGCAACACAACTTCAAAAACCACTTATAGTCCATATCCGAGAAGCAAACGAAGATAGCTTTGGAATTCTAAAAGATCGTGCCGGCGATTTATGCGGCGGTGTTTTGCACTGCTTCAATGCCAGCAAGCTTTTGCTAGGTCTTAGCGAATACGGATTTTACTTCGGTATCGGCGGAGTTTTGACATTCAAAAATGCAAAAAACTTAGCTGAGATCTTACCGCAAATTCCGCAAGAGCGCCTCTTAATCGAGACGGATGCACCATATCTAACCCCGCATCCGCATCGCGGCGAGCGCAACGAGCCTGCATTTACGAGACTCGTGGTAGAAAAAGTCGCGGAAATTTTAAGCCTAAGCGTAGAAGAGGTCGAAGCAATAACGACTCAAAACGCCTGTAGGCTTTTTGGCGATAAAATCAAAGGAGAGATATGAAAGCCATAAAATTTATACTGCTAGCCCTACTTTTAGTGGGCGAAGCGTTTGCGAGCCAGCCCGGTCTGATGCGCGCAAATCACGACTATATTTTAAATCAATTCGGCATCGAAAATAACGAATCGAGCAAAAACGTAGTCGCGGGCATATTCCGTGCGATCAATGCAAGCGATCGCAAGCAGTTTAAGCATATCGTGACCTCGCAGTCGCATAATGCCTACTTGGTCAAATCCGAGGTCGATAACATTGAAGCTCCAGAATTCTTATTGTATTTGGCAATGGTAGAATCTCATCTTAAAAATACGGTCACATCAGGCGCTAGCGCAGGTGGTATGTGGCAGCTGATGCCGGCGACCGCAAAAAATTTCGGTCTTAGAGTAGATAGTGCAGTAGATGAGCGTCGCGATCCCGCAGCCTCTACGGATGCTGCGTTTTCGTATATTTTGCATCTGAAGCAAAATTTTGGCAAGTGGTATTTAGCGCTAATGGCGTATAATTGTGGCGATCAAAAGCTTAAAAATGCGATTGCAGCTACTGGCAGCGATGATCTGGATCGCTTGCTAAAAAGTCCTGCACTTCCTAATGAGACTAAGAATTTTATCAAGCGCATTATTAAATACGCTTACATTGCTCAAAATGAAAATATGCGTAAAATTCTGCTTTTTGAAAGCGAGCCGTGGGGGCTAAAGCGTATCGCAGTAGCTCCGGGCACAAAGCTAAGCGCAGTTGCAAAACAGATCGGAATTTCGCCGTCGCAGATGCAGGATTACAACGCGCATATTAAAAACGGAATTTCGCCGCTTAACGGCAAGTACTTCTTTTATATCCCACAAAGCAAATATGCAGAATTTGTCGTAAATCAAGGCGCGTTTCAAGCGTATGAGCCACGTCTGAAACAGCGTAAGCCAGGACGGGTGTTAGCAGGTTTGGCGAACGAGCTTAGCCTTAAAGACAAAAACGAAATAGCGCTAAATAATATAAAATTCAACAAATAAGATCGGATCGTAGGTGTCGTACCAGAAAATCGCTCTTTTTAGTGCGCTTTTTGCGCTGATTTTTGCCGGTTGCTCGTTTCGCACCGCACCGCCTTCTAGATCGTCTGCGGGCGGTGCGGACAAGATCGGCAAAAACTCTCCCGCCACCATGCGCCCTTATAAAATCAACGGCAAAACCTACTATCCAGAGCAAGTAAGCGTCGGTGACACTCAAATCGGCATCGCCAGCTGGTATGGGCCGAATTTTCATGGCAAATACACCTCAAACGGCGAAATTTACGATATGAACGGCATGACCGCCGCGCACAAAACCTATCCAATGAATACTATGGTAAAGGTCACGAATCGCGACACTGGAGCTACTGCAACCGTGCGCATCAACGATCGCGGTCCATTCGTGGATGGTCGCATCATCGATCTTAGCAAAACAGCTGCTAATTTAGTAGGCGTATTTGCCAAAGGTACGGCGCCTGTAAAGCTCGAAGTAGTGGGTTTTTATGGGCGCACTATTGCTAAAGGCTCGCCGAAAGCAACCATCGTCGGCGGAAATTTTATGGTGCAAATCGGTGCGTTTAGAAACAGAAGCGGCGCACAAATTTATCAGCGCGATTACCACGGCACGGCGGGATATCCTGCGATCATCAAAGAATTTAGCATAGATGGCGCGCCGATTTATCGCGTCTTTTTAAGTGGATTTAAGAGCGAGGATGAGGCGAGAGATTTCGCGCATAATGGCAAGTTTACTGGAGCTTTCATCGTAAGGGAGTAGCAGTTTTATTTGACGGCTTTTACCTTCGTTTTTTTGCTTGATAAGGGTTTTGTTAAATTTATTTGTGAGCTACTTGCGGTAAAATTTCCCGTCATCTAATAGTTATCTGCTTTAGCTGCGGCGAAGTGCGAACTACTTGCAAGCTATTCGTAGCAGAAAAGTGCGCCTGCCTGCTTAAGCTTTGTTTTTTAATAGGACGCCGTAGCTGATAAAATTTCTATATTGTTATGGATAAAGCATGCAAAAATATCCGGAAGTTTATAGTTTAGAAAATAGTTTGGCTATACTTGAAAAATATAAAGACGAGCTGAGCGCAGAACAATACGAGCAAAACAGATCTATCATCTGTAACCACGCGATAGAGGGTATGTTTGCAAACGAGCAAGATATAATCGATCTTATCAAGGTCGATAAGGGAGAAAAAACATCCGATGAGATAATAAACGAATATAAAAAAGAGTGGGGCGTTTTTATAGCGCATAGAAAAATTAAATTTGATACTGAAATATCAGATGTATTTAAACGCAGCTCATCGATTCTTTGAATTTTAATCGTGCAGAAAAGTTACGACTTCGTGTTCTTTTGGAACATATTCCCTATTTTCAATACCGCCACTACCATACTCAGACAAGGCTTCATTTAAAATTTCATAAAGCTCATCTGTCGAAATATCTCCAATGTCAGAATTTACGCTTTGGAATTTATATTTGATTTTAAATGGATTTTCCGTGAAATATTTACTCGTTGTCTCATCATAAATTCGCCTTATATCAAGCTCGATATTTTTACCTTTATAATGAAGCAACCAAATATCCTCGCCCGTATAGCCATCTCGTGGATCCGGTAATTGAGGGCTACCGATAAAGATAAGATAGGTCTGTTTTTGTTTATCTACTACCCAATTTAACCATCTAATATCTTGATCGCTCAATAAAGGTTTTCTAAATTTTGTCCTAATTTTATTAACAGTGTCTATAACATTATATTTCTTCAAGTCCTCTTTCGAAATATGTTCGGCAACAAACGCCATTCTCTCCTCCTTAAGAAATTTAGAATTCAAATTTATACGATATGTTTATATCCGCCTATGCGCCAATAATATAGCGTAGGAGTTAAATTTATAATTGATTTTCGCTTTGAACCGTGCGCAACGCTCGCATTAAAATTTTTCAAATTTCAAAGCGCAGTTTAAATTTACAGTCGCAGCTCGGCGCGCGCTAAAGTGCAGGCCGCCGCCGTATGTTTGAAATCCCGCTATAAACTATGCGGCACTACGTATTCAAAACCCGCACATATCAGGCGCTGCGATGACACGCCGAGCTACGCGGGCTCGGTAAATTTCGCCGCGGCATGTCTAAATTTTTATCGCGTAGGGGATTTTATCTTTTGCGCCGGCGCCCGCAAAGCCTTTAAGCCGCAGCAGGCAGCTGTCGCAAAGCCCGCACGCAGCGTCCTCGCGCTCGTAGCAGCTCCACGTAAGCTCCAGCGGCACGCCGATCTCAAGCGCCAGCGAGACGATCTGCGCCTTGCTAAGGTGCACGAGCGGGGTTTTGATGCGCGGATGAAAGTCGCGGCTCGTGCCCAGATCGAGCGCTCGCTCAAACGCGCCGATGAAGCCCGCGCTGCAATCGGGGTAGCCGCTGCTATCCTCCTGCACCACGCCGATGAAAATCGCGTCGCAGCGCTCCTTCTCGGCGAGCGCGGCGGCGATGCTCAAAAACACGCCGTTGCGAAACGGCACGTAGGTGCTCGGCAGATCCGAAAACACGCTCTCGCCGCTTGGCGGTGTAATTTTATCGCTTTGGTTTTGCGATGAAATTTCACCCTCTGCGCGCTTTGATGAAATTTTATCGCCCTGCTGCGACTCGGCTCCGCTTTGAAGTGAAATTTCACCTTCCTGAACCAGAATTTTGCTGCCCTGCGATAAAATTTTGTCGTCGCGGGCTAAAATTTTACCGCCTTGCGGCGAAGGCTCATCGCCCCCTAGTGAAATTTCACCGTCTTGCACTAAAATTTCACTACTCTGCGCGCAACCGCTTCGCGCCGAATATACGCCGAGCGTAGCGCCCGCAGAGCTCGTCATGAAATTTGACGCAGCAAAATTTTGCCCGCCAATCTCGGCATTAATAGAATTCGCCACGATAGAATTTTGCCCATCTAATTCGGCGGCAGAATTTGTCTCGATAAAATTTTGCCTACTAAGCTCAGCATTCTTGGAATTTGCCACACTATCAAGCTCGGCGTCGGTAGAATTTGCCGCGCCGCAAAGCTCCGCCGCGCCCTTTCTGATCGGCAAGGCGCCGTCCGTAAGGGCGCTGCCGCCGATTTGCGCGATGAAGCGAGCGTCTAAAACGAACCTCTTTGCGACCCCCAAATCGTCGCAAATTTTACCGAAGCACTCGCGCTCCTTGCCCATCGTGCGCTGATTATAATCAAAATGCAGCGCCACGATCTCGTAACCTTCGCGCTTCGCGATATAGGCGCAGGTCGCGCTGTCCATGCCGCCGCTGATCACGCATAAAGCTCTCATTTTCGTCCTTTTTTTGCTAAAATTATACGAAAATTTTATAAAAGAGGGGTAAAAATGATACTTTGCGAGCAGCCCTATCCCGAAATTTTGGACGCTATCGCGGCGGAGCTGGGCGGCGGGAGCGTCGAGCTAATTTTCGTGCGCGGCGAGGAGATGCGGCAGCTAAACGCGCAAACGCGCGGCATAGATAAGACGACCGACGTGCTGAGCTTCCCGCTCGATCCTGCGGCGTTTGCGGGCTTCAGCGAGGGTTTGAGCGAGGAGAATTCCGCGCATGAAAACAGCGGCGGCAAAATTCTAAACGCTGCAAATTCTGCTAGTGAAAATACAGGCACCGTGAATTCTGCGAGTGAAAATTCCAATACTATAAATTCTGAAAATTCCGAGGGCGAAAGTCCTGGCGATGAAAATTTAAAAAATGAAAATTTTGACGGCGGGAATTTCGCCCCCATGCTACTCGGCTCGGTCGTGATAAATTTAGACCTCGTAGAGCTGAAAGCCGCGCAGCTGGGGCACGGCAGGGATGACGAGACGGCGCTGCTTTTTACGCACGGCATGCTGCACGTGCTAGGTTACGATCACGAAAGCGACGACGGACAGATGCGCGCCAAGGAGTGCGAGATCATCGAGAAATTCCGCCTTCCAAAAAGCCTGATCGTGCGAACGGAGGGAAGCGAGGAGTAGGCGCTGTATATCGAAAAGAGACGGGCAAAGGATATGTGCGGCGACGTAAAATTTTAATCAAATTTTAAAAACGCAGATTGGGAAGCAAAAACT